>CAUWNO010000024.1:0-20867 GCA_963559965.1 uncultured Lachnospiraceae bacterium
CCCCCTCAAGATGAGATATCCCATTCGAAAGAAGTAAGACCCCTTGAAGACGACAAGGTAGATAGGGCAGAGGTGGAAGCACAGTAATGTGTGGAGCTGACTGTTACTAATCGGTCGAGGGCTTGACCAAAAGCACTTAGGTCTCAGCGAATGAGAAAGTGCAAGCGTCATAGGATAGAAAGAATGTCAGAAAGATATACAGTATATAGTTTTGAAGATATAAGAATGAGACCTTTAGCATCCGCTAAAGGTCTTTTTCTTTTGCGGAAATTTTCGTGCAAAAAAATTCGGTGCATGTTATGATTTGATTAAGTTGTAGATACAAGGCTGTATGCCTGGAAACTATTACCGACAGATGGGGTCCGGCATAACAGGAACAGGAGAGGAAAAGCATGATACGAATCGGGGAAAAGCTGAACGGCTCAATTCCGGCTGCAGCGCGTGCAATAGCGAACCGGGATGAAGTCTGGATCAGAAAAACAGCGAGAGAACAGGCAGAATCAGAAGCTGTATATCTTGATATCTGCAGTGCAAACGCAGCATATGAAGAAGAGACACTGCGATGGATGATAGAAACAGTGGAAAGGGAGACAAAGCTTCCTCTGTGTATCGACAGTCCGGATACGGAAATGCTTCTTAAATGCAGGTATTTCTGCAGACAGCCGGGTATTTTAAATTCTGTATCTATGGAAAAGAAACGCCGAATAGACGAGGTGTTTCATATGATGCAGGAGAACAGGGAATGGCAGGCAGCCGTCATGCTCTGCGGTGAGGATGGAATCCCGGATTCAGTGGAAGGAAAGCTGGAGATTTTTGAAGAGATATTGGAGAAAGCAGAGAGTTATGGAATCGATGCTTCAAGACTTTATGTGGACCCGGCTGTCGGAGCAGCAGTTTTTCAGGAACCGAAGGAAGGAAAAGGTCCTGTATCACGGCTTTTGGAGACGATGGATAGAATCAGAGAAAGATGTCCCGCGGTGCACAGGATGGCAGCTCTCAGCAATATTTCTTATGGGCTGCCCGCCCGGAAATCTGTGAACTGCAGCTTTGCGGTACTGGGACTTGCGCACGGCATGGACAGCGCGATCTTTGATGTGACGGACAGGGATTTGGGAAAAATAACAGATGCAGCGGAAAGGCTTCTGAAAAATAAAGAAGAACTGAAGATAGAACAGGTAAGCCAGGACAGCAACAGGGACAGATATACGCGGACGGCTGCTGCTGTTCTTGCCATAGAAAAGGGTCTTCTTTTTCCTGATGAAATTCTGGAAAATACAGAAGACCCCTTTGAGAGAAGCGTCGTTTATGCGGTTGCGGCGCTTCTCGGACTCGACAGACAGGAATACTGTATGGGGTATATAGAAGCCTACAGGAAAGGTTTTCTTCAGACAGGATAAGAAAGCTTCATGACAGCGTCCATATTGGAGACAAGAAGCAGAATGCCGATGGTTGTAAGAAGGGCGCTTGCAAGAAGCACCAGGACGACAGAGACGATAGTCTTCATTTCTCCGGGTTTGCGGAAAGTCTCCTTATCCTTATTTAGAAAATAGCCTCCGGCAAAAAGAAGCACGGGAGCAAGGGAGGCAAAAAGCATCCAGGAGCCAAGAGAGCTGAGAAGTATGCCTTTATCTGTCACCAGAGAGACTGCCTGCGAAATACTTTCCGAAGTCGTATTCATTCCGGAAAGAAAAGAGAAGGCGTTGTTGGTGAAATGAAAGAAGGCAGGAAGAAGAAGGTTGTGTGTCTTCTGCATAACATACGAAAGTCCCGCACCAAGCAGGGCGGTAGGAAGAAAACGGTAGGGGTCCATATGAAACAGACCAAATAAAAGTCCCATGCAGATCACGATAAGCCAGTCTTTTTTCAGGGGCTGAAAGGTATATTGAATCAGACCGCGGTGCATGGCTTCCTCGCATATGGCAGGGAGAACTGCGACAATCACAAAACCGACAGGGGCCGGGACAGAAGAAAATACAGAGTTCAGTCCGGAGCTTACATTCATAATTCCTTCAGGAAAAAAGAAGGTCAGAAGAAGCGTACAGAGCGTAACGAGGAGAAAAGAACCTGACCAGATAAAAAAGGTTCCGGCAAGCTCCCGGAAGCGGGGACGGCGGACAGGAAAAATAAGCCGCAGCTTTTTACCGGTGAAGCGCGCCATGAGAAGAGTGGCAGCCAGAAGACCGAGCTCTGTCAGCGCAAGCCCTGTCATACCGAAATAGTACTGGAGCGGAGCAAAAACAAGGAAAAATAAAAGCATAATAACAGCAAAAGCGGCAAGCCCGTAGAGAGGAACTGCACGGCGGCGCGGTGAGTCAGACATAGTCGGAAGCCTCCTATTAAAATTATTTTATTCAGTTTATCATGGAAGAAGGCAGAAAGCAATCTTCGCATGGCTGAACTGCTGCGGTTTGGTTATGCTAACTTATAGAAAGATACGGATTGACAATCAAAACAGCGGACATTATAGTATGTATAGGAGAGCGCTGCGAGTTGTCTGGAACTACCGGCGCCTGAAAGAAAGGAGATTCAAAATGAAAAAAATAGAATATGTCGTTTCCGATCCACAGGGGATTCATGCCCGTCCGTGCGCGCTTCTGGCGCAATGCTGCGTGAATTTTAAGAGCGCTGTGACAGTGAAGGCAAATGAAAATACGGCGTCAGGACAGAACGTATTGGAGCTTTTGAATCTGCATGCAAGAATGAAGGATCTTCTGACGATTGAGATAGAGGGAGAAGACGAAGAACAGGCATATGAAGCTGTTCAAGAAGTATTAAAGAAGGGCTTTAATGAGAAAAAGGCGGTAGAAGTGCTGAAGATAGCGTTTTTCGGCACAAAGGATTACGACCGCATCTTTTTCAGCGAGCTGATTAAGGATAAAGGAGAGGGAACCTACAATTCCGATATCAAATATTTCAGTTCTAACTTAGGACCGGAGACAGCAAATCTGGCAAATGGTTATGACGCTGTGTGCGTATTTGTCAATGACAATGTATCACGCCCGGTTATCGAGCAGCTTCACGATTTCGGTATCAAGCTGATTCTTCTGCGCTGCGCCGGCTTTAACAACGTAGATCTGCAGGCAGCCAAGGAGTATGGAATTACGGTTCTGCGCGTTCCGGCTTATTCTCCCTATGCGGTGGCAGAGCATGCTATGGCGATTTTGCAGGAGGCAAACCGCCATCTTCACAAGGCTTACAATAAGGTAAAGGATAATAACTTTGCTCTGAGCGGACTTCTGGGACTTGATCTGCACAATAAGGTAGCCGGTATTGTAGGAACAGGAAAAATAGGAATCTGCATGGCGCGTATCTGCAAGGGCTACGGAATGACAGTACTTGGATGGGATGCGTATCCGAATCAGGCGCTGGAGGACGAAGGACTTCTGACGTATGTCAGCAAGGAGGAGCTTTTCCAGAAGGCAGATCTGATTTCTCTTCACGCTCCCCTGTTCCCGTCAACCTATCATATTATCAATGAAGAGAGCATCAGCATGATGAAAAATTCCGTTATGCTTGTAAATACTGCCCGCGGAGGTCTCGTAGATACAGAAGCGCTGATCGCGGCGCTGAAGCAGGGAAAATTCCATGCGGTTGCCCTCGACGTATATGAAGGAGAGGATAACAACGTATATACAGACCGCAGCGACAAGGCGATTACAGACGATATCACAGCAAGACTTCTGATGTTCCCGCAGGTGGTTCTGACCAGCCATCAGGCATTCTTTACACGCGAGGCGATGCAGGCTATTGCTGTAGTTACGATGGAGAACGCCCGCAATTTCAATGAAGGAAACGATTATGGAGACGCGGAAGTAAAGGCGTAGAGACAGAGATAAGAAGATATCAGAATGCAAGATATCAGAATACAGAAAAAAGAAAAAGAAGGGTTCCCGGGAAGGAATCCTTCTTTTTTCTTCTCCTGAAAGCAAGGCTCTATTGAAGAATAATTTAAAATATAGTAAACTGGAAAAAGGTCAGTGGCGGAAAGAGGAGAAAACAGGATGGTTGGGATCATTGATTACGATGCTGGAAATCTGAGAAGCGTGGAAAAGGCGCTTCAGGCGATCGGAGAAGAGGTTCTTGTGACGAGAGAGAAAAAGGCTCTTTTGGAGGCAGACCGGGTGATTCTTCCCGGGGTCGGGCAGTTTGGAGACGCGATGGAGAAGCTGAAAAGTATGGGACTTGTTCCGGTGATTGAAGAGCTTGTGCAGCAGGGAAAGCCATTCCTTGGAATCTGCCTGGGTCTTCAGCTTCTGTTTGAAAGGAGCGAGGAAGCGCCGGGGGTGCCGGGACTTGGAATTCTGAAAGGAGAAATTTGTAAGATTCCGGACGGGGAAGGACTGAAGGTCCCTCATATTGGATGGAATTCGCTGGAACTTTCGGGAGACGGAAGGCTGTTTCGGGGAATTGCGCAGGAGTCATATGTCTACTTTGTCCATTCTTATTATCTGAAGGCGTCTGATCCAGGGATTGTGAAGGCGAAAACATCGTATGGAGTGTCCATTGATGCTTCGGTAGAGTATAAAAATGTATTTGCATGTCAGTTTCATCCGGAGAAGAGCAGCAGCACAGGTCTTGCGATTCTTAAAAATTTTGCAGAGCTGGAGGTCTGAGAGATGTTTACAAAGAGAATCATCCCCTGCTTGGACGTTCATGAAGGGCGCGTGGTAAAGGGCGTAAATTTTGTGAATTTAAGAGATGCAGGCGATCCGGTGGAGATTGCGGCGGCTTATGACGCAGCCGGAGCGGATGAACTGGTATTTCTTGATATTACGGCAAGCTCGGATCAGAGGGCGACAGTGGCGGATATGGTGCGCCGCGTGGCGGAGAAAGTTTTCATTCCGTTCACAGTAGGAGGCGATATCCGCACAGTGGAGGATTTTAAAGCCCTTCTTCGGGAAGGAGCCGATAAGATATCGGTGAACTCGGCGGCTATTCTGCGTCCGGAGCTTATCAGCGAGGCGGCAGACAAGTTTGGAAGCCAGTGCGTGGTCGTAGCGGTAGACGCCAGAAGAAGGCGGGACGGAAGTGGATGGAATATCTACAGAAACGGCGGACGCATCGATATGGGAATTGATGCGGTCGAATGGGCGGTAAAAGCAGAAAAGCTGGGAGCCGGAGAGATTCTTTTGACAAGTATGGACTGCGACGGCACAAAGGAAGGTTACGATCTGGAGCTTACGCGGACGATTGCAGAGCAGGTATCTATTCCGGTCATAGCTTCCGGAGGCGCAGGGACGAGAGAACATTTTTACGATGCGCTGACAGAGGGGAAGGCAGACGCGGTGCTGGCAGCCTCTCTCTTCCATTATAAAGGGCTGGAAATCTGTGATTTGAAGCAATATTTAAAAGAAAAAGGCGTTTCTGTGCGCGTCTGAGCGCAGAGGAAGACACTTTTTACAGAAGGATATCTTGGAAGAAAGATAGCTTAGAAGAACACTGGATGAAAAAGAACGAAAAGAGGAGTGATAAGGAATGGGAATGATTCAGAACGACTGGCTTGAGCCTTTAAGTCCGGAATTTCGCAAACCCTATTATGCAGAGCTTTTTAAATTTGTACAAAGCGAGTATGCGTCAAGAAAAATATTTCCCCCGGCAGATGATATTTTCAATGCGTTTCATCTGACGCCCCTTCATGAGGTGAAGGCGGTGATTCTGGGACAGGACCCGTATCACAACGACGGGCAGGCGCACGGACTTTGTTTTTCTGTAAAGCCGGAGGTAGAAATTCCGCCGTCGCTTGTGAATATCTATAAAGAACTTCACGACGACCTGGGATGTTATATTCCCAATAATGGATATCTGACAAAATGGGCGCAGCAGGGCGTCCTGATGCTCAATACGGTTCTGACGGTTCGCGCGCATCAGGCAAATTCTCACAGAGGTATGGGATGGGAAGAATTTACCGATGCGGCAATCCGCGTTTTAAATGAACAGGATAGACCGATAGTCTTTATCCTCTGGGGAAGTCCCGCGCAGAGAAAAGCCCAGATGCTGAATAACCCGAAGCATCTGATCCTGAAAGCGCCGCACCCGAGTCCGCTTTCAGCATACAGAGGATTTTTTGGAAGCCGTCCTTTCAGCCAGACAAACGCCTTCCTTGAAAAAAACGGCGTTGAGCCGATAGACTGGCAGATTGAAAATGTATAGTCAGATTAAGGCGGCAGGGGAATGGCTGGCCTCTCAGAAGAAGAGCGTGCGGGTGATGCTTCGGATTCTGACAGCGGCGGTGACGTGTTATCTTGTATTTCTTCTCTGGCTCCTTCCGGAAATGATGGAGACCGTTCCCATGGATACAAAATATTGGAAAGTAAAGATTGCGGCAGCTCTGCTTCTGCTCGTTCCCGTATATCTGGGACTCAGGCAGTGCGTCTATCGTTTTTCCGGCTGGCAGCTTAAGAAAGAACCGGAAGAAACAGGCGGATGTACAGGGCAAAAAGACAGAAAGCGCTGTCTTTTCTGGTTTGGTCTTGGATTCGGTATTGTATTTTTATGGATGATGATTTATTATTACGCATTTTTTCCAGGCTCTTTTGACTGGGATAATCTCGATCAGTGGTGGCAGATACAGAATCACCAGTACGATACCTGGCATCCGGTCTTTCATACGCTTTATATCGCGCTTTTTTCTAAAATTGTGAATCATTACGGCTTTGCCGTATTTATGCAGCTTCTGCTGTACAGCCTGCTTTGCGGCTACCTTCTTTACACAATGGCAAAATGGCGTTTTCCCGTCTGGGGTCTGCTTCTGACAGAATTTTTTCTGGCGGCGAATCCTCAGACCCACCGGATTCTGTTGTTTATGTGGAAGGACAGCGCGCTGACGCTCTGCATGCTTTTGTTTACCGTATACCTGATCCATGTATGGAAAAGCGGCGGAGAATGGCTGAAGAAAAAAAGAAATCTGGCAGCGTGGACAGCCGTACTGATTGCTGTATCCCTTGTGCGTCACAACGGCATTTTATATACGATTCCCCTTCTCCTTCTGGGCATGCTCTTTTTCCGGGAGATAAGAAAAGAATGCCTGATTTCCTTTGCAGTGATGCTGGCAGGAATGTGGGTGATTGAGCATCCCGTGTATGACGCTCTCGACGCATCCCGTCCGGAGCAGACTTATGTGGAGACAGTCGGCGTGCCGATGACGGTTCTCTGCAATCTGCATGAGACGGCGCCGGAAAGCCTCGATCCCGAGGCGGCAGAGTTTCTGAATAAAATAGGACCGTCGAAACGTTGGAAAATCTACGAACAGGGAAATTATAACTCTTTTAAATTTGTGACGAATGCCAACGCAGTGATTTCTGAGACAGATCCGGCAGATTTTCTGAAATTTGCGGCGAGGTCAGCCCTCAACGCTCCCGGACTTTCTCTGCAGGCTTTTTATCAGGTCACGCGCATGGTCTGGGATGTCAGAGGCGATACGCAGTGGCATTCTGATCTGGAATACCAGATAAGAGAGAATGAATGGAACTTTTCCTATTTGGAAGACCGGGCAGGAATGCGGGAGGTACTTCGCGATTTTGACGGCTGGGTGGCAGACAGTCCCTTTGATCTTCTGTTTTCCTACAATGGAACGCATCTTCTTGTTCTGATTCTTGGTACGCTCTTTGTATTTGCTCAGAAAGACAAAGGGTGGAAGGCGATGACGCTGACCCTTCCGATTCTCGCCTACAGTTACGGAACGATGCTTCTTCTGTGCGGACCGACTTACCGCTTTTTCCATTTTGACAGTGTGATTTTCGTACCTCTCTGCCTTCTCCTTTTTTCGGAGTGGAAAGAGAAAATTGTAAAAAGTTGAGCATAAAAAAGTTGAAAAATTCATCTTTTTGTTCTATAGTATTACTAATACGGAATTTGATACTGCATTAAGGTGAAGGGATGATGTGAAAATGAAATGGAAGCTGGCAGTGATTTCCGGTGACGGTATTGGTCCGGAGGTCGTAAGAGAGGCAAGAAAGGTTCTTGACAGGACGGCGCAGAAGTTTGGACATGAGATAGAATATTCCGAGCTTCTTATGGGCGGCGCATCAATTGACGTACACGGCGTACCGCTGACGGATGAAACGATTGAAGCGGCGAAGGCAAGCGACGCAGTGCTTATGGGTTCCATAGGCGGCGATGCGGCGACTTCTCCATGGTATCAGCTGCCGCCGCAGCTCAGACCGGAGGCAGGGCTTCTGAAGCTCAGAAAGTCTCTGGGGCTGTTTGCAAATCTTCGTCCGGCAGTCCTCTACAGGGAACTGAGGCATGCGTGTCCGCTTAGAGAGGATATCAGCAGCAAAGGTTTTGATATGATGATTATGCGGGAGCTGACGGGAGGACTTTACTTCGGCGAGAGAAAGACGGAGGAGATAGACGGTCTTCTGACGGCTGTCGATACCCTGGTATATAATGAAGAAGAGATTCGCCGTATTGCAAAAAGGGCGTTTGAGATAGCCGGTAAGCGTCGGAAGAAGGTATGCAGTGTCGATAAGGCGAACGTTCTCGATTCGTCAAGACTCTGGAGAAAGATAGTGGAAGAGACGGCAGAGAGCTATCCGGATATAGAACTGACGCATATGCTGGTAGACAACTGTGCGATGCAGCTTGTGAAAGATCCGGCGCAGTTTGACGTGATCCTTACAGAAAATATGTTTGGAGATATTCTTTCCGATGAGGCAAGCATGGTAACAGGTTCTATAGGTATGCTGGCAAGCGCAAGCCTGAATGATACGAAGTTTGGTCTGTATGAGCCAAGCGGAGGATCGGCTCCTGATATTGCAGGAAAAGGGATTGCAAATCCGATTGCGACGATTCTTTCAGCAGCGATGCTTCTTCGCTACAGTCTCGAGCTGGACAGAGAAGCCGACGCAGTGGAGGCGGCAGTGCAGAAGGTTCTGGAAGAGGGCTACCGGACGGCAGATATTATGTCCGAGGGCTGTATTCTGACAGGCACGGAAGAGATGGGCGATTTGATTGCCGAAAGAATTTAAAAAATACAGTGATGGAAAGAGGAGGATACATAGATGAGAAGCGATGCAGTGACAAAAGGAATGCAGCAGGCTCCGCACAGAAGTCTGTTTAATGCCTTGGGAATGACCCAGGAGGAGCTTGATAAGCCGCTGGTAGGTATTGTAAGCTCTTATAATGAGATTGTTCCGGGACATATGAATCTTGATAAGATTGTTGAGGCGGTCAAGCTTGGAGTCGCTATGGCGGGCGGAACGCCGATAGTTTTCCCGGCGATTGCCGTCTGCGACGGAATTGCCATGGGTCATGTCGGAATGAAATATTCTCTTGTGACGAGAGACCTGATTGCAGATTCCACAGAGTGTATGGCGATGGCGCATCAGTTTGATGCTCTGGTTATGGTTCCCAATTGTGATAAAAATGTTCCGGGACTTCTGATGGCAGCGGCGCGTATTAATGTTCCGACTGTTTTTGTGAGCGGCGGTCCGATGCTGGCAGGTCATGTAAAGGGACAGAAGCGCAGCCTTTCCAGTATGTTTGAGGCGGTAGGTGCTTATGCGGCAGGAAGTATGACAGAAGAGGATGTATGTGAATTTGAGGAAAAGGTATGTCCTACCTGCGGTTCCTGTTCCGGAATGTATACGGCAAACAGTATGAACTGTCTGACAGAAGCCCTGGGAATGGGATTAAAGGGAAATGGAACGATTCCTGCCGTATATTCAGAGAGGATTAAGCTTGCAAAGCATGCAGGCATGCAGGTGATGGAACTTCTGAAAAAGAATATCCGTCCCCGCGATATTATGACAAAAGAAGCGTTCCTGAACGCATTGACGGTGGATATGGCTCTGGGATGCTCCACAAACAGTATGCTTCATCTTCCGGCAATTGCACATGAGGCAGATGTGGATCTGAATATGGAGATTGCAAATGAGATGAGCGCGAAGACGCCGAATCTCTGTCATCTTGCTCCGGCAGGCCCGACCTACATGGAGGATCTGAACGAGGCAGGCGGCGTGTACGCCGTAATGAACGAGCTGAATAAGAAGAATCTTCTTTATACGGATCTGATTACAGTGACAGGAAAGACAGTGGGCGAGAATATTACCGGCTGCGTAAATAAAAATCCGGAGGTAATCCGCCCGATAGACAATCCGTACAGCGAGATCGGCGGAATTGCCGTTCTGAAAGGAAATCTGGCTCCGGATACGGGCGTAGTAAAGCGTTCCGCTGTAGTTCCGGAAATGATGGTGCATGAAGGACCTGCCCGCGTATTTGACTGCGAGGAGGACGCCATCACAGCCATCAAGGGCGGAAAGATTACGGCAGGAGACGTCGTAGTGATCCGTTACGAGGGTCCGAAGGGCGGTCCGGGAATGCGCGAGATGCTCAATCCGACCTCAGCGATTGCAGGTATGGGTCTTGGCTCTACAGTAGCTCTTATTACAGACGGACGTTTCAGCGGAGCTTCCAGAGGAGCATCCATTGGTCATGTGTCGCCGGAGGCAGCTGTCGGCGGACCGATAGCTCTTGTGGAGGAAGGCGACAGAATTTTAATCGATATCCCGAATAATAAGCTGGAGCTTCTTGTCTCAGACGAGGAGCTTGCATCCAGAAAAGCAAAGTGGCAGCCGAGAGAGCCGAAGGTTCAGACAGGTTACCTAGCGCGTTATGCAAAAATGGTAACATCAGGAAACAGAGGAGCTATTCTGGAAAAATAAAAAGGAAGGCGATAAAATATTCCGGCAGAAAGGATGAGGAAAATATGCAGTTGACAGGAGCGCAGATCGTAATTGAGTGCCTGAAGGAGCAGGGTGTAGACACCGTGTTCGGATATCCGGGCGGAGCTATTTTAAATGTATACGATGAATTATATAAGCACAGCGGAGAGATTCGCCATATTCTGACTTCCCATGAGCAGGGAGCTTCTCATGCGGCAGACGGATATGCGCGGGCTACGGGAAAGGTTGGCGTATGTATGGCGACCTCAGGTCCTGGCGCAACCAATCTGGTAACGGGAATTGCTACGGCATACATGGATTCTGTGCCGATGGTGGCAATCACAGCCAATGTGGGAAAGAGCCTTCTCGGAAGAGATTCTTTTCAGGAGGTAGATATTGCGGGTATTACAATGCCGGTCACGAAGCATAATTTTATTGTGAAGGATGTGGAAATGCTGGCTCCTGCTCTGCGCAGAGCCTTCCATATTGCCAGATCCGGTCGTCCCGGTCCCGTTCTTGTGGATATTACGAAGGACGCGACAGCCCGTAAGACGGAATATGAATACAGAAAGCCGGAACCTGTCGTGCGTGTGGAAGATACGATCCGCGAGGAGGATGTGGAGAAGGCTGTAGAGATGATCAGCCATGCAAAGCGTCCGTTTGTTTTCGTGGGAGGAGGAGCAATTATCGGAAATGCTTCCAGAGAACTGGCGGAGTTTGCCCACAGGATTGATGCGCCTGTCTGCGATTCTCTGATGGGGAAGGGAGCATTTTCCGGGGAGGACGCTCTGTATACAGGCATGATTGGAATGCACGGAACAAAAGCGTCGAATTTCGGAGTGGCGAACTGCGATCTTCTTATCACGATTGGAGCCAGATTCAGCGATCGCGTGACAGGAGATACCTCCCGGTTTGCAAAGAAAGCCAAAATTCTTCAGATAGATATCGATCCGGCAGAGATCAATAAAAACGTCATGGTAGACAGCAGTATCATCGGCGATGTGAAAGCGGTTCTGGAGATTCTGAATCAGCGAGTACCGGAGAAAAAGCATGAAGAGTGGATCAACGAGATTGAAGCTCTGAAAAACAAGTATCCTCTGAAATTCAATGAGGAGAGACTGACGGGACCCTTTGTTCTGGAGGAGCTGTACCGCGTGACAAAGGGAGACGCGCTGATCGTTACAGAGGTAGGACAGAATCAGATGTGGGCTGCCCAGTTTTACAAATATAAAGAGCCGAGAACCTTCCTTACCTCAGGCGGACTGGGAACGATGGGATACGGTCTGGGAGCCAGCCTCGGCGCAAAGCTCGGACGTCCTGACAAGCTGGTGGTCAACGTGGCGGGAGACGGATGCTTCAGGATGAATATGAACGAGATTGCCACAGCTGCGCGCTATCAGATTCCTGTGATTCAGCTTGTTCTGAATAATCATGTGCTTGGTATGGTACGCCAGTGGCAGACACTTTTTTATGAGAAGCGCTATTCTTCTACGGTGCTGGAAGATCAGGTGGATTTTGTGAAGCTCGCCGAGGCTATGGGAGCCGAGGGAATCCGCGTAACGAAGCGCTCAGAGGTTGCTCCGGCGTTGGAGAAAGCGATTGCCATGGGAAAACCGGTGGTGATCGACTGTGTGATCGACTGCGACGACAAGGTATTTCCGATGATGCCGGCAGGAGCGCCGCTGGAGGATACCTTTGATGAGGACGATTTGAAAGAGAAATAGAAAGAACCTGACGTCGATGCTTCGGAAGATGATCTTTTGCGGCATCGACGTTTCGGATGGAGAAAATGTAATGTTGAAACGAATGCGCTGGTATCTGTGGATTCTGGCAGGAATCCTTCTGATCTATCTGGCTGTGGCGGTCTATTTTATGGAACATTTTTTTATGGGGACCGTTGTCAACGGACAGAAGGCAGAATTCTGTACGGTAAAGCAGGTAAACGGCATGATACTTGAGCAGGCAAGAGCTTATGAGCTGACGCTTCTGGAAAGGGGGGACAGAAGCGAGACGCTTACAGCCGATCTGCTTGGAGCAGATTTTTCAGAGACGGAGGAGGTGCGCCGCCAGAAAAGAGTTCAAAACGGTTTTCTGTGGCCGAGAATGTTCTGGCAGCAGGATCATTTTCAGATAGGACCGGAGGTGTCCATCGATGAAGGGGTTTTTGAGGCGACGGTAGAGAAGCTTTCCTGCATACAGGAAGGAGAAGAGCCGCAGGACGCATGGGCGGAGATTACAGAGGACGGGTATCGTCTTCACAGGGAAAAAGAAGGCTCCCTTGTCAGAGAGGAACGCCTGAAGGAAGAGATACGCTCCGCTGTCAGAGGGCTTACGCCCAGCCTCGATCTGGAAAAAGCCGGATGCTATGAAGAGCCGGAGATTACAGCGCAGGATGAGGAAATAAAACAGCTTCAGGAGAAGCTTGATACATGGTTTTCCACAGAAGTGACGTACGAGTTCGGATCGCAGACAGAGAAGGCAGACGCAGCGGCTGTCGCCCGGTTTGTGAAGGTGGATGGCTGCGACGCTTCTCTGGATGCAGAAGCAGTCAGCGAATGGGTTGCAGAACTGGCAGAGCGCAGGGATACCTACAAAAAGGCGAGATCCTTCCAGAGTACGCTGAGAGGTGTTATCACGGTAAAAGGCGGAAATTACGGATGGAAGATTGATCAGGAAGCGGAGAGTGCCGCTCTTCTTGCCTCCGTGGAAAACGGCGAGACCGTGTCGAGAGAGCCGGTTTACTCTCACAGAGGAAGAAGCTGGGGCGAAAAAAATGATGTGGGGGATACCTATATTGAAGTAGATATGGGAGCGCAGCATATGTGGGCTTACAAAAACGGAGAGCTTGTGATTGACACGGATGTGGTGACAGGAAATATCAGCAAGAATTACGGGACTCCGGCGATTGTGGCGGAGATTCAGTACAAGGATCGCAACGCCGTGCTGCGCGGCGCGAATTACGCCACGCCGGTGAAGTACTGGATGCCTTTCTACGGAAATTACGGAATCCATGACGCGAGCTGGAGAAGAGCCTTTGGGGGAACCGTGTATTTGACAGGCGGCTCCCACGGCTGCGTGAATACGCCTCCGGCGGCGATGAAGGTTATTTTTGAAAATATGGAAAAAGGAACGCCCGTAGTGTTGTATTATTGATTGACAAAACATTAACGAGGGCATAGAATAGCAGAAAAGAGAAATTCAAAAGAAGGAGGATATGGAAATGAGTCGAGTGTATAATTTTTCGGCTGGTCCGGCTGTTCTGCCGGAAGAGGTACTGCGGGAAGCGGCAGAGGAGATGCTGGATTATCAGGGAACAGGAATGTCTGTAATGGAGATGTCTCACCGATCGAAGGCGTTTGAAGCGATTCTTAACGAGGCAGAGCAGGATCTGAGAGATCTTCTGCATATTCCGGATAATTATAAAGTTCTCTTCATGCAGGGCGGCGCGCATCTGCAGTTTGCGTCGATTCCCATGAACCTGATGAAGAACAGGGTAGCGGATTATATTATCACCGGACAGTGGGCGAAAAAAGCGTTTAAGGAAGCGCAGATCTACGGAAAGGCAAATGCGATCGCTTCTTCAGAGGACGAGACCTTTTCCTATATCCCGGACTGCTCGGATCTTCCGGTAAGCCCGGATGCAGACTATGTATATATCTGTGAGAATAATACGATTTACGGTACAAAATTTCATACTCTGCCAAATACGAAAGGAAAGATTCTTGTGTCGGACGTATCCTCCTGTTTTCTGTCTGAGCCGATGGATGTGACGAAATACGGAATCATCTACGGAGGAGTGCAGAAAAATATCGGTCCGGCAGGCATGGCAATCGTAATTATCCGGGAGGATCTGATTATGGAAGATACGCTTCCGGGCACTCCGACTTATATGAAATATAAGATTCACGCAGATGCCAATTCTCTGTACAACACACCGAATTCCTATGGCATTTATATGTGCGGAAAGGTATTTAAGTGGTTGAAAAAGCAGGGTGGTCTGGAGGCTGTTAAGGTCAGAAACGAAGAAAAGGCAGCCATCCTTTACGATTATCTGGACAGCAGCAGGCTGTTTAAGGGAACCGTGCGGAAGGAAGACCGCTCCATCATGAATGTTCCCTTTGTGACAGGCGACAAGGATCTGGATGCAAAGTTCGTAAAAGAAGCAGAAGCGGCAGGTCTTGTCAACCTGAAGGGGCACAGAAGCGTGGGCGGCATGCGGGCAAGTATTTACAATGCGATGCCTTTAGAGGGCGTGAAAGCTCTTGTAGAGTTTATGAAAAAATTCGAGGAGGAGAATTGAGCCATGTATCAGTACAAATGCCTGAATCAGATAGCACAGACAGGACTTGATCAGTTTACGCGCGATTATGCGCAGACAGAGGAGCTTGAGGAGGCGGACGCTGTCCTGGTAAGAAGCGCATCTCTTCATGATATGGAATTTCCCGGACGCCTGCAGGCGATCGCGAGAGCCGGAGCCGGAGTCAACAACATTCCCCTTGGAAAATGCGCAGAGCACGGAGTCGTAGTCTTTAATACGCCGGGAGCGAACGCCAACGGAGTAAAGGAGCTTGTTATTGCAGGACTTCTTCTTGCCGCAAGAGACATCGTGGGCGGCGTGAACTGGGTGCAGTCCGAGCGTATGAACGAAGAATTGTCCAGCCTTGCCGAGAAGAAGAAAAAGCAGTTTGCAGGTCATGAGATCGAAGGAAAGAAGCTGGGTATTATAGGACTTGGAGCCATTGGCGTCAAGGTGGCAAACGCAGCCGTTCATCTGGGAATGGAGGTTCTTGGATACGATCCGTATATTTCCGTAGACGCAGCCTGGAACCTGTCGAGAAGCATCCGCCACATTACAAACGTAGAGGAAATTTACAGAGAGTGCGATTACATTACGATTCATGTTCCCCTTCTTGACAGCACACGCAGAATGATAAATGCAGACGCCATCGAGAAGATGAAAGACGGCGTTGTAGTGCTGAATTTTGCAAGAGATCTTCTGGTAGATGAAGAGGCGATGGTTCTTGCTCTTAAAACGGGCAAGGTAAGCCGCTATGTCACAGATTTTCCGAACACGACGACGGCAGGAGCCAAGGGAACGATTGTAATTCCCCATCTTGGCGCATGTACGGAGGAAGCAGAGGAGAGCTGCGCGCGTATGGCGGTAAAAGAGCTGCGCGACTATCTCGAAAACGGAAATATTAAAAATTCTGTAAACTATCCGAACTGTGATATGGGCGTGCCGAGCTATCCTGCAAGAGTTGCCATCTGCCACAGAAACGTAAAAAATATGCTGAGCCAGTTTACAACGATTCTCGGAGAAGAAAATTATAATATCGGAAATATGACAAATAAGAGCCGTGGCGATTATGCTTATTCCATGTTTGATCTGGAAAGTCCGGCAAGTCCGGAGCTTATCCGCCGACTGGAAACGGTAGAAGGAGTTCTGAAAGTGCGGGTGATCTGCTGATGGCTGACGTCAGACCGTTTTGCGCTGTCCGCCCGGCGAAGGGAAGAGAGGCTGAGATAGCGGCTCTTCCCTATGACGTTTACAGCCGGGAAGAGGCGAGACATGCCGTGGAGGGAAAGCCTCTGAGCTTTCTCCGTATCGACAGGGCGGAGACCTCATTTCCGGAGGGCACAAGCCCCTATGATCCGCGCGTCTATCAAAAGGCGGGCGAGCTTCTTCAGGGGATGCTTGACAGGGGAGAAATGATTCAGGACAAGGAAGCAGCGTATTATATTTATGAGCTGACGATGGACGGACGGAGTCAGACAGGAATCGCGGCGTGCGCGTCTGTGGACGACTATCTGTCAGGACGGATTAAGAAGCATGAAAATACGCGGAAGGAAAAAGAAGAGGATCGCATCCGCCATGTGGAAGCCTGTCATGCGCAGACAGGACCGATTTTCCTCGCCTGTCGGTCAGACAGCAGGCTTAAGGCGCTGACAGAAGGAATAAAGAAAAGACAGCCTGACTTTGACTTTACGGCGGAGGACAGCGTGCGGCACAGAGGCTGGAGGACAGAAGGAAAAAACGAGGTCGAAGAGATTCGGGAAGCGTTTTTAAAAATGGACGCCCTCTATATTGCCGACGGACATCACAGAGCTGCTTCGGCAGTGCGCGCGGCGCTGAAGAAAAGGCAGGAGCATCCGGAATATACGGGAGAGGAAGCGTTTAATTTTGTTCTGTCCGTGATATTCCCGGACGATGAGCTGAGGATTCTCGACTATAACCGTGTGGTTCGGGATTTGAACGGTCTGTCGGAAGAGGAGTTTCTTGCGAAGACAGCGGAAGCATTTGAAATCAGGAAGCTTCCGGGTGCGGAGCATCCAAAGAAAAAAGGGGAGATTACGCTTCTTCTTGGGAAACAGTGGTATCTTCTGACGAAAAAGGACTGTCCGGACAGCGAAGATCCGGTAGAGTCGCTGGACGTATCGGTTCTTCAGAGAGAGATTCTTGATCCTGTATTAGGAATAGAAGATCCGAAGACAGATAAGAGAATTGACTTTGTCGGGGGTATCAGAGGGCTTTCTGAACTGGAAAAAAGAACAGAAAACGGAATGGCAGCGGCGTTTACGATGTACCCTACTTCTATACAGGAGCTTTTTGATGTGGCGGACGCAGGAAAGCTGATGCCGCCGAAGTCTACCTGGTTTGAGCCAAAACTGCGCAGCGGCCTTTACCTTCACTTACTGGCAGATCCGGAGGGAAACGAGAGCTGAAAACGGCGTAAAATGGCTGAAAACAGCGCTTGTGTATGAAATAAAAACCAAGAACAATCTTGCATTAATTGGGAGAATGCTCTATAATGAGGATCGTTAATGTTAGATTGCACTGTGTCAGCAGAAAAGGAACCGTTGTTCTCACAGATCGATACAGTGTCAGAGGAGGAAATATTATGACTGCTAAGAAAGCAACAGTAAGCACAAAGAAGGCAGCAGCGACCGTAAAGGCAAACGATCCGGTGAAGACAGCAGAGCCTGTAAAGGCAGAAACCGTTAAGACAGAAGCAGCTAAGACAGAGGCTGTTAAAAAGGAAGTCGTTCCTGTAAAGAAGGGCGAGGTAGTAAAAAAGGAGACAGCTCCTGTAAAGGCAGAGACCGTTAAGACAGAAGCAGCTCCCGCGGCAAAGAAAGAGGCGGCTAAGAAGGAGACAGTTAAGAAGGCTCCGGCAAAGAAAGCCCCCGCTAAGAAAGCTGAGACAGTACAGAAGGTTTATGTACAGTACGGCGGAAAAGAGATTCTGACTTCCGATCTGGCTGAGAAGGCTACGCAGATCTGGGTAGAGATGGGACATCGCGCATCTTCTATCAAGAGCCTGGAGCTTTATGTAAAGCCGGAGGATATGGCAGCGTACTATGTGATTAACGGAAAAGATACCGGAAAGATCGAGCTGTAATTTCATACATAAGGAAGAAGAAGAGGGCGCTGCAAAGTCATCGGTACGGATGACAGAGCAGGCTCTCTGTTTTATTTGCATCAAAAATGCGGGTTCATGGGATTTCACAGAAAAATACATTTACTTTTAAGCGTAAGACGTGTATACTATATAGGCGTTTGAGCGCTACATGGAAGCCTATAATGGAGGGATATAGCTATGGTAAAAGCAATTGTGGGAGCAAACTGGGGAGACGAGGGAAAGGGTAAAATTACAGATATGCTTTCTCAGGAGTCTGATATTATCGTCCGTTTTCAGGGAGGAGCCAACGCAGGCCATACGATCGTAAACAATTACGGAAAATTCGCGCTGCATACTCTTCCGTCAGGAGTTTTTTATGATCATACGACAAGTATTATCGGAAACGGCGTGGCGCTGAATATTCCGGTGCTTTTTAATGAAGTGAAGAGCATTGTGGATCGCGGCGTTCCGGCTCCGAAGATTCTCGTTTCAGATCGCGCCCAGATTGTAATGTCTTATCATATTCTGTTCGATCAGTGCGAGGAAGAGCGTCTGGGAGGAAAATCCTTCGGTTCTACCAAGTCGGGAATCGCACCCTTTTATTCAGATAAATATGCAAAAATCGGATTTCAGGTAAGCGAGCTTTTCGCTGAGGAATCCTATCTGCGCGAAAAGATCGCAAATGTATGCGTGCAGAAAAATACAATTCTTGAGAACCTGTATCATAAGCCGGCTCTTGATCCGCAGAAGCTTTATGAAGAGCTGATGGAGTATAAGGAGATGGTAGCACCGTTTGTATGCGACGTTTCCAAATACCTCTGGGAGGCGATTAAGGAAGGAAAGAATATTCTTCTTGAAGGACAGCTTGGCTCCATGAAAGATCCGGATCATGGAATTTATCCGATGGTTACATCATCTTCTACGCTGGCGGCTTACGGCGCTATCGGAGCAGGAATTCCGCCTTATGAGATTAAAGAGATTATTACCGTGTGCAAGGCTTACTCCAGTGCAGTCGGAGCAGGCGCTTTTGTCAGCGAGATCTTCGGCGACGAGGCAGACGAGCTGCGCCGCAGAGGAGGAGACGGCGGAGAGTACGGCGCGACAACGGGACGTCCGAGAAGAATGGGCTGGTTTGACTGCGTAGCGTCCAAATACGGCTGCAGAATTCAGGGAGCTACAGACGTAGCGTTTACAGTTCTCGACGTTCTGGGCTATCTGGATGAGATTCCGGTCTGCGTAGGCTATGAGATTGACGGCAAAGTGACGACAGATTTCCCGACAACGCATCTTCTCGAGAAGGCGAAGCCTGTCTATGAGGTGCTTCCGGGATGGAAGAGCGATATCCGCGGTATCAAAAAGTATGAAGATCTGCCGGAGAACTGCCGGAAGTATATCGAATTTGTAGAGAAGCATATCGAGTGTCCGATTACGATGGTATCCAACGGACCGGGACGCGAGGATATTATTTACCGCAGATAGATAAAGGCGAAGCCATGATAAATACAATCATATTTGATATAGGAAGAGTCCTTGCAGGCTACGGCTGGGAGACTTATCTCAGGGGCATCGTCCCGGAGGAAGAGGCGTACCGCGCGGTGGAAAAGGCAGTCTTTCTGAACCCGGCATGGGCAGAGCATGACAAAGGGCTTCTGACAGAAGAGGAAGAGATTCTTGACTTTGCATCTGCGGCTCCGGAATATGAGGCGCAGATACGAAGGGTGTATGAGAATCTCGGCGAATGTGTCTGGAAGCTTCCCTATGCGCTTCCCTGGGTGAAGGAGCTGAAGGAAAAAGGATACCGCGTGTATGCGCTGTCCAACTGGCCGAAGCATATTTACGATCAGCGGGAAGACAAGCTGGATTTTCTTGGGCTGATGGACGGCTATGTGCTGTCCTACAGGGAACATCTTACGAAGCCGGATCCGGCTGTCTTTCATCTTCTTCTCGACAGATATCAGATCTGTCCGGAAGAAGCGGTTTTTCTTGACGATACGCCTGTAAATATTGAGGCTGCAGGAAAACTTGGAATTCATGGAATCCATTTCCGGTCTCAGGAACAGGCGAAAAAGGAGCTTGCAGAGCTTGGCGTGTAAAGAAAGGCCTCTGTGAGACGGACGGGAGGGTATGCCAATGAGAAAAACGGGATATTTGCTGCTGTCATTGATACTTGCAGGTACGCTGATGACAGGATGCCAGAAAAAGGCAGCCGTCGGAGAAGAAAACGGTGCGGCAGAAGCCGGGAGCGAGGCGGACGGGAAAGAGCTCAGCGGCGCGCCTCAGATTAGTTTTGAAAAAGAGGAAAAAGACTGGTACAGCGAAGACGGTACGCAGTGGCTTATTCATCTTTCGCAACAGGACATCCGGGTGGAAGGAGAAGGCTTTGAGACGGCGGCGGAAGCGATAGAAGGCTGGCAGGAAGAGAGAGAGCTGACCGGATACGCAGAAGGATACCTGGAAGCAGCCGAAGAACAGATGGAATTTGAAGTGCAGGATTACACGGATCAATACCTGTATAGTGTGATGCGGAGCTTCGAGACAGCCAGAGCAGACAGAAAAATTATCAGCCTTGTGGAGCTTGACTCGGAGTACACAGGCGGAGCGCACGGAAATTACGGCTATACAGGCTATACCTTTGACGCCTTATCAGGAAGGCTTCTTTCTCTTTCGGACGTTGTAAGCGATATGGCTGCGTTTCAGACAGCCGCCGCAGAAGAGACTCTGCGCAGGCTTCAGGAGACCTGCGGAGACGAGCTTTTTGAGGATTACCGGGATACTGTGGAAAGCGCCTTCCGGAATGAGGAAG
>CAUWNO010000025.1:0-20680 GCA_963559965.1 uncultured Lachnospiraceae bacterium
GAACCTATCAACTTTATTCCATATATCTCTTCAAATTCATCTTTATTCTGAAGTTTTCCTCCTGAGATATACCTCAATACCATTACTGCTATCGACAGCACTGCTCCTAATATCAATCCCATTATTGCAAATTTCACTGCAGAACTTCCTGGTTCTTCCATAACAGCAATCTCATTTACAACGATCGTTTCTCCTTCCTCACTCCTCACAGTTTCCAAATCGTTGCGCAAAGTTTGAAGGTTTTTAACTGCCGCTGTATAATCTGTTAAAACCTGCGTCTGATATGTCTGTATATTCTGATCCATACGCTCTGTCATCGATGAAGCCAGAAGCCGTAATTCATGTCCCGATATATCCTCCTGCAATTCCCCACTGTATTCTATAATCGCTGTTTCTGCTTTCTTCAGCCATGCGTTGCTCAGCTCTGCATTCGGCGCCGTCAGCTGAATCTGAAATACATTCTTCTCCGGCCAGTTAAATGCTACAGACTCCTCTGGAAGTGTATAATCAATTTTTCCGTTGGTAAATGCAATCAGATACTGTAAATCATTCTTGGAAATAGCTGTATCTTCTTCATACAGCTTCTCTGCAAGTCGTCCATCTGTAACATAAGCTCGGTAAGCCGCCACGAGCGCGTCCAACGTATTCGTGTTTTCACTCTCAGTGTTCAAATAAAAACTCAGAATCCCTGTCTGAAGATGATTAGCATCCAGCTGCATAACAACAGAATGATTCAGATACTCATCTCTGTTTTTCATATCCTCTTCACTTTTGGCAATTACGTTCTGATAATATCCAATATTAGGATTAACAACCACATCTCCTTTGTTTCCTTCCTGCTCTTTCAGCTTTTCTGCTTCCATCTTCTGCTGATTCGCCAGCACAACCGAACGGTATTTATAAGCTCCGGCAAGAAGAGCCGTAATAACCATAGTCACCACAACCCAGCGCCATTTTTTCAGGCAGTAAAACATCAAATCACGTAAATCAATTTCTTTTTCGTTGGAGCTGTATGTCTCATTCATCCATGGTTTCCTCCATCTTCTAATTTTCCTTTTTCATCACATATGTCGGTACGATTTCCTGCACGAGTTCTCGAATTGCTGCTGAATCCTGCTCTGCTGCTGCTTTCAGTTCTTCCAGCTGATGACGAAATTTCTCATTGTCAAACTCTATCGGCTTTCCGATATGAATCAGCTTGTTGGGCGTCTCCTGAAGCCCTTCCTCGCTCATTAAAAGCTCTTCATATAATTTTTCCCCGGGACGAAGCCCTGTAAACTCAATATCGATATCTTCGTAAGGCTTGTACCCCGATAAACGAATCAGATTCAGCGCAAGATCAAGGATCTTTACCGGTTCTCCCATATCAAGCACAAAGATTTCTCCGCCTTTTGCCAGAGCTCCTGCCTGAAGAACCAGTGACACTGCTTCCGGAATTGTCATAAAATAACGGATAATATCGGGATGTGTCACTGTTACAGGTCCTCCGTTCTCAATCTGTTTCTTAAAAAGCGGAATCACACTTCCGTTACTTCCCAGAACATTTCCGAAACGGACAGCCACAAAATCTGTTTCTGAACGGTTATTCATCATCTGAATCACCATTTCACAGATGCGCTTGGAAGCTCCCATAATGTTTGTCGGATTTACCGCCTTATCCGTCGATATCAGCACAAAACGTTTAACGCCATACCGGTCTGCAGCCATAGCTGTCTTATACGTTCCGAATACATTGTTCTTAATCGCCTCGTTCGGACTGTCCTCCATCAGAGGCACATGCTTGTGAGCCGCCGCATGATATACGATATCCGGACGATATGTTTCAAAAATAGAATTGATGCGGTGCGTATTCCTTACTGATGCAATCAAAACTACAAGATCAAGCTCCGGATACCTTCTTTTCAGTTCCTGCTGAATCTCATAGGCATTGTTCTCATAAATATCTACAATAATAAGACGCTTCGGTTCATGCGCCGCAATCTGGCGGCAAAGCTCGCTTCCGATAGAACCTCCTCCACCTGTGACCAGAACTGTCTTTCCCGCCACATAATCCATAATCTCATCAAGCTGAATCCGTATCGGTTCTCTTCCCAGCAAATCTTCAATCTCTACTTTTCTGAGCTTTGAAATGCTGACCTCACCCTTTATCATCTGATAAAGTCCGGGAAGCACTTTCATTTCACATCCTGTTTCTTTGCAGATATTCAGGATATCTCTGACTTCTGACTGCGGCGCCGACGGCATCGCGACAATAATTTCATCAATAGCCATTTCTTCAGCAAGACGGCAGATATCTCCTCTTCCACCCATAATCTGAATTCCACGAATATATTTTCCCTGTTTGGAAGCATTATCATCAATCACGCAGCAGACTTTCTGATTCAGATATCTGCTATTCTGAAATTCCTTGATGATCATAGCCCCGGCTTCGCCTCCGCCTACGATCATAGTCTTCTTTATATTATCCTTCTTCTTCTCAAAAAGTCTTCTTTCCTGCAGCATACGGAGAATCCGGTAGGTAAACCGGACAGTACCGACTCCTGCAATCAGGAGCATGTATTTCATCAGATAATAACTGACCGGCATTCGCATCTGAAGAATACTCATTCCGACAATCTGAAGTACGATACTCGCAGAGCACGCTCCTATCACGTTCAGAAGCTCTGCCGAGCTTGCAAAACGCCAGACGCTGCGGTAAAGCTTAAAAAGTACAAATAAAAGAAGCGTAATCGCCAGACTGACCGGAAGATAATATATCTCATAGTCTACATATTTCATATCCATATTACTGAATCGAAAATCATAGCGGATATATAAAGACAGAAACCCTGACAGTGTGATTAAAAAGATATCTACAATAACAAGCAGGGCAATACGATTTCTGGGTGCATTTTTTTCAATAAATCTTTCCAGGTTCATGCTCTCTCCTCTGTTTCTTTATATAGTTAATTCATTTTAATTCATTATAGATCATCCTATTAGAAATAGCAAATTAAAACTTTCCAATTTCCCCTAATGTTACTGCAAATAAACCATCAATTTATTGCGCAAAAATGGCTGAAAGCAGAATTTCCTGCTCTCAGCCATTTAAAATTTTATTAGAAAAGTATTTCCGGATGTTCTTCTATCACTTCATAGTATGACATTCCGAAATGACTGTAAAAAGCCAGATAATATACCATCTGTCTCGGTGTCGGCAGCTCTTCGATTACCTTTCCAATATATTTTTGCTTCTGCTCGCTGTCCATGCTGTCAAAACACCGGTTGCTCATTCGCTCCACCTGCCGCATAGCAGTACGAAGGCTTCTTTTTGTTGCTTTCGCTACATCTGGATAAATATCTTTTGTAATTAGAATGTCATCCATAGAAATGTTTTCATAAAACATTACCTGCTCTGCCCTCCATACTGCATACACAAATGGTCTTGTGTCGCCTCTCACCGGTCCCAAAATACTGGAAATAAGCTGTTTTTCTTTTGTCATATCGAGATATTCCTTTCGCATTGTTAAATATAGGATATAACAAATACGAAACTTTTTTTCCATTTTGCGACACAATGCGACAAAAAAATTTTTTTATTCAAAAAAAGCAGGAGGTATCTATTTCGTATCAACATATCATAATAGCTAAAATCTGAAGTTTTGCGCTTATACAAAGGAACACCGGATACTGTCTCCCTGTACGCCCCGGTGTCCTTTCATTTCCCTGTTTTTCTATTGATCTTTTTCCCGTTCCAACCGCTTATCCTGTACGAAAAGCACCTCCTCCAGGGGCAGCTCCAGCATTTCCGCTGTCTCCTCTGCACTGAACTTTTTCAGCAGAGTTTCTATTGATTTTTCAATCCCCTGCTGTCGGCCTTCTTCCCTGCCTTCTTCGCGGCCTCTGGCCTCCAGTTCCTCCAATGCTTTACACATGTTTAATTCCTCCTTTTCCGCGTTTCCCTCCAGCAGATACGAAGATTCAGTGATTGCTCCTATAGTTCTTACAAGCTCTGACTTTATATTTCTGCCCTGATATTTTTCTTCTATTGCCCGAAAGTTCCTGCGGTAAATTTCTCTCGTTATCTGAAACACATCCTGTACGTCCTGATTATGAAACGTAAACCTGTCGCTTTCACAAATCTGAATCAGATTCATACGATAATCGGCAAAGAATCCTGATAATCCCTCAGGAATCTCTTTCATCATGTCTTTAAGGGAAACAGGACCGTCCCATTCCCTCTCGCCGTAATATATAGTGACTGTGAAAACAGGATGAAGACGATCCGTTTTCCTGAATTTTGACAGAAATTCATCTGCATTTCCCCAGTTCTCTCCCTTTCGCATGCGGCTTATTTCATTATATTCCTTTAGATATCCCATGCCATCATATAACATTGTGCGAAGTGGCATACCATAATGGAGCTTTTGCCTGTACCATCTCTTTTGTAAGTATTTTCATCATAACAGGTATCGCTCAATTCATCAACCCCTTCCATTTCCCTTCATTATACTATACCATTACATATTTTTCCAGTTATTTTGACAAAATGCTCCCCCTCAACTCCCGAATTGCATTTTCCGCGTTTCTATGCTAAATTAGATTGCATGAGACCTTATTATTATTCTTTAAATGAAGCGCTCCAGGAGCGCTTTGGTGAAAAAGTATATAAGCTGACCCTGAATGCCGGCTGTACCTGTCCGAATCGGGACGGAACTCTTGGAAAACGAGGCTGCATCTTCTGCAGCGCAGGCGGCTCCGGCGATTTTGCCGGAAATCCTGCTCTTTCCATCACACAGCAGCTGGATGAGGGGCGTAAGTCCCTCGCCGGAAAGCGATCTGTCCAAAAGTATATTGCCTACTTTCAGGCATATACGAACACCTATGCCCCTGTAGAGTATCTGCGCAGAGTCTTTACTGAAGCCATCGAGTATCCCGGCATCGTTGCCCTGTCTATTGCGACACGACCGGACTGCCTGGGTGAGGATGTTCTTGATCTGCTGGAAGAGCTTAACAGACGAAAGCCTGTATGGGTAGAGCTGGGACTACAGACCATCCATGAGAAGACGGCGGCATTTATACGGCGTGGCTATCCTCTCCGCATTTTTGATGAAGCCATAACGGAGTTGGAACGCCGGGGACTGGAAACGATTGTTCATGTTATCCTCGGTCTTCCCGGAGAGACAAAGGAAATGATGCTGGATACTGTACGCTACCTGAATCATACGGGTGCTTCAGGCATAAAACTCCAGCTTCTGCATATATTGAAAGGTACGGATCTTGCAGACTATTATGAGAAGACAGGCTTTCCTGTGCTTTCTCTGGATGAGTATGTAGATCTTGTGATTTCCTGTCTGGAAGTCTGCCGTCCCGACATGGTCATTCACCGTCTGACGGGAGACGGACCTAAGGATTTGCTGATTGCCCCTCTGTGGAGCAGCGCCAAAAGGCAGGTTCTGAATACCATCCACAAAGAGCTGAAGCTGCGCGGTACCTGGCAGGGACGCTGCCTGCAGGATACCTGCCAGGATACAGCTTTACATGGTACCTCTCAGAAGAGCGAAGAAAAGGAGGATGTTCCCCATGGCTGAAACACAGACTCTCTATAAGCTGATCATTCTTTACATGCTGGACAAAGTAAGCTTTCCCTTAAGCAACGCGCAGCTTTCGGAATTTATTCTGGAAAAGGAATATACAGATTATTTTACGATTCAGACAGCTCTTTTCGAGCTTGCCGACGCTGATTTTGTCCGGATAGAAACGATGCGCAACACCTCGCTGTATCACATTACAGACGAAGGTCGGAAAACGCTCGCTTATTTTTCCAACAAAATTTCTTCGGCTATCCGGCAGGAAATCGACAGCTTTCTTTCCGAACACAGCTATCGTCTCCGGAACGAAATTTCCACACCGGCTGATTACTATCAGACGCCTGACGGAGAATACGCGGCGCGCTGCCGTGTCCTGGAAAAAGAATCTGTTCTTATTGATCTGACGATTTCTGTCCCAGTAAAGGAGCAGGCAGAATCTATCTGCAGTCACTGGCGGGATAAAAGTCAGGAAATCTATGCCTCTATTATGAAGACGCTTTTATAAACAGCCTAAAACCCCCGGAGCTTCTGTTTTAACCAGAAACTTCGGGGGTTTTTGTACAGCTTCTGCACACCATGCGCAAAAAACTGTTTCTTTTTTAATTTCTCCTCCTGAACTCGTTAAGTCCTTCTGCAAGCTCTTTTACATCGTATATCAAATCTGCAAAAGCCCCTGCATCGTAAAGGCTGATAAGAATCATTCCGACTGGAACCGCTATAATCATAGCCAGAATTCCTCCTATCTTGTATCCGATATACATAAAGAACAACGTAGCCAGAGGATTCAGCCCTATCGTATCTCCGACGATCTTCGGCTGTATCAGCTGGCGGACAAGCTGGCTGACAAGGTAGATGATAATAAGGCTCACTGCAAACTGGTAATCGCCGCTCAATACCTTCAGAAGAGCCCAAGGAATCAGAGCTGTTCCCGTTCCGAAGAATGGAAGGAAATCAAGGAGCGCAATCAGCAATGCAAAAAGAACAGCATATTTTATCTTCAAAATCCCAAAGCCAATCAGAAGAATCAGAGCAACGACGCCCATAATCTTGAACTGTGCTTTGAAGTAGCCTCCCACGGCTTTCTTGAATTTATCCGCAATAAATTTCCACTTTGCCCGAACGCTTTCCGGCACATGCTCTCTGCACCACTGCATAATCTTTTCCCGTTCTGCAATCATAAAGTATGCTGAGAGAACAGCAAAAATCACATGCACAAGAACGTTGGGAATATTTTTGGCTATCGAACCTGCCGCAGCCACCGTAGGCTTTCCTATCGTTCCTGCCAAATCTCCGAGAGAAAGAATCAGCATATCCAGAAGTTCCGTCAGCTTCTCCACGATTTCCGGCGGAAAACGTGAGGACAGACCCTGAAGGTTCGTCCCTGTATCTTCCAGATCCTGAAGAAAGGCGGCATAAAGCTCAGGAAAGGTTCCGACAAAACCGTACAGTTCCCTGGCAAGACGTGAAATAGCGAAATAGCCTCCTGTAACGACAAGTGCGATAGCTCCTATGATAATCAGCATGGAACTGTGTTTTCTTACTATCTTCATCTTCTTTTCCATAAAGCGCACAAGGGGATTGGCTATCATTGCAATCACCCACCCTATGACAAAAGGCATAAAGAAGACAAGCAGTTTCGGAAGCAGGAGACAGACTAAAAACGCTCCTGCCAGAAACAGAAGGATGTCGATAATATCTCTGAGATATTTGCTGCTCATGCTTAACACTCCTCTCACATCAGCTCTTCAATGACTGCCCAGATCTCGTCTCTGCCCTGCTTTGTCGACGCGGAGAAGGGAAGAATCTGGGTTCCCGGTTTTACCTCCAGTCCCGTGCGCAGGATTTTCAGCTGCTTTGCCACCTGGCTTCTCTTAATCTTGTCAAGCTTAGTGGCTATAATAATCGGGTCGTAGCCGTTGTAGACGATCCACTCATACATGCGCCGGTCGTTTTCTGAGGGCGCATGCCGGATATCTACCAGAAGGAATACGGCTTTCAGCTGTTTGGATCCGTGAAGATAGCGTTCAATCAGCTTTCCCCATTTTTCCCGAATCTCCTGTGTCACCTTCGCATACCCGTATCCCGGCAAGTCCACCAGATAGAGCGCTTCGTTTACGTTATAAAAATTAATGGTCTGTGTTTTTCCCGGCTGCGCTGAGGTCCGTGCAAGAGCCTTGCGGTTCAGAAGTCCGTTAATCAGAGAAGACTTCCCTACATTTGACTTTCCTGCAAAGGCTATCTCCGGAAGCGTATTTTCCGGGAGACGGCTTGTGATGCCGCAGACCGTCTCCAGATTTACATTTTTAATGATCATGAAAAGCTACCTCTATTACGTCTTTCATGTGTTCCGCATAGACTATGCGGAGTCCCTTTTTGATCTCCTGTGAAATATCCTCGACGTCGCGCCTGTTCTTCTCTGGCACAATCACCGTCTTAATTCCGGCGTTCTTTGCAGCCAGAAGCTTTTCCTTCAGTCCGCCGATAGGAAGAACGCGTCCGCGAAGAGTAATCTCTCCTGTCATGGCAACCGACGCATAGACCGGAATTCCCGTAATCGCAGAAAGCATCGCCGTCGCCATCGTAATTCCTGCGGACGGACCGTCTTTGGGAACGGCGCCCTCCGGAATATGGATATGAATATCATTTTCTGTGAAGAAGTCCCTGCTGATTCCGTAGCTGCCGCTGACAGAACGGATGTAACTCAGTCCTGCTCGCGCCGATTCCTTCATCACGTCTCCCAGCTGTCCTGTCAGAACAATTTCTCCCTTGCCGGGCATACAGTTGACTTCTATCTGAAGGGTATCGCCGCCTACGCTCGTCCACGCAAGACCGCGGACAATTCCGGCTTCGTCTGCCTCATTTGCCATATCATAAATATAACGAGACTTTCCAAGATATTTCTCCAGATTGTTTTCTGTAAGCCGGACTGATTTTTTCCCTTTTTCAATGATTTCTCTTGCAGCCTTCCGGCAGACTTCTCCGATCTTTCTCTCTAGCTGACGTACGCCTGCTTCCCTTGTATAGCTGTGAATCAGCTTCTCCAGAGCTGCCTGGCTGATAATGAGCTGTCCTTCCTTCAGACCGTTCTTTTCCATCTGTTTTGCAATCAGATGCTCCCGCGCAATATGTGTCTTCTCATTTTCGGTATAGCTGCTTACTTCAATCAGCTCCATCCTGTCGAGAAGAGGACGCGGAATCGACTGTACGTCGTTTGCCGTTGCGATGAAAAGAACCTCTGACAGATCCATGGGAATCTCTACATAATGATCCTGAAAACGGCTGTTCTGCTCCGAATCGAGAACTTCCAGAAGGGCGGAAGCCGTATCTCCCTTGTAATCTCCGCTGACTTTGTCAACTTCATCCAAAAGCATAAGAGGATTCTTAACGCCTGCCTGCTTCATTCCTGCCGCAATACGTCCGGGCATCGCGCCGACGTAGGTACGTCTGTGACCGCGGATCTCCGCCTCATCTCTGACTCCGCCCAGGGAAATACGAACGTACTTCTTATTCAGCGCTCTGGCTATTGACCGGGCTATCGACGTTTTTCCCGTTCCCGGAGGGCCAGCCAGACAGATAATCGGACTTGCGCCCTTTTTTGTCAGTGTTCTTACTGCCAGAAATTCCAGCACACGCTCCTTTACCTTTTCCATACCGTAGTGATCCTCATCGAGAATCTCTTCTGCTCTTTTCAGATCGGCGCTGTCCTTGGAAGCCTTATCCCAGGGAAGCTCCAGAAGCGTTTCGATGTAACCGCGTATCACCGCGCTCTCGGAAGAATTATTTCCCACATTTTTAAACCGTGCGATTTCTTTCTCTATCTTTTCCTTCACTTCACGGGGTGCCTTCAGCTTCTTAAGCTCTTCCGTAAAATGGTCGGCGTCTGAGCCTGAGGTGTCCTCTCCCAGTTCTTCCCGAATCACTCTGAGCTGCTCACGAAGCAGGTACTCCTTCTGATTCTTGTCCACACGGGCTTTTACCTTTTCCTGAATATCCCGTTTAAATCGCAGAATCTCTATTTCTTTATTCATCGTCAGGCAGAGAAGCTCGTAGCGTTCTGACTGAGACGCTGCCTCGAGAAGCCTCTGCTTTTCCTCATAATAAAGGGGAAGATTGATCAGAATCTGACTCATCAGCCTGTCAAGCTCCTGTGTTTCCGCTATCTGACGCTCCAGCTCTTTCCCTATTTTCCCGCTTTCTTTGCAGTAAAGATGAAAAGTCTCTTCCAGATTGCGCAGCATGGCTTCCCTGCATTCCGGAGGAAGATTCTCTTCCTCCTCTTCCTGCCCGAAGCGTATCACTTCCGCCTCCAGGTACTCTTCCTCCTGCTCAAAATGAGACAGCTCCGCTCTCTCGATTCCTTCTGCCAATACGCGCACGATACTGTGCGGCATCTTAATCACCTGCTTTACCGCCGCTATTGTTCCAATGCGGTACAGGTCTTCCGGACCCGGTTCCTCTGTCTGCGGATCTTTCTGCGTTACAAGAAAAATCCGCTGATCACACAGCATCGCCTGCTCTATGGCCTTTATCGAGCGTTCTCTGCTGACGTCAAAATGAATCACCATATCCGGAAGAACCGTCATCCCGCGCAGGGCAACGACGGGCAGTATCTGTATTAAGTCTTCCATTGTTCTTTCTCCTGTCTCTTTTGTTCTCCCATATAGACAATGAGATTCCGGGGTTAAGCCCGGAATCTCATTTCGTTGCTTGTCGTCACAGGCTTGCCCGTTCCGTTTACTACTTCTTTCGTTATAATACAGTTGGTAATGCTCTCGTCTGACGGAATCTCATACATCGTATCCATCATAATGCCTTCCATGATCGCACGCAGACCTCTTGCTCCGGTCTTACGCTTTACTGTCTGCTCGGCAATCGCCTCGATCGCCTCGCGCTCAAAGGAGAGCTTTACCCCATCCAGATCAAACAGCTTTTTATACTGTCTGACAATAGAATTCTTCGGCTCCACAAGAATCCGGACCATGTCCTCCTTCTTCAGAGCATCCAGAGCCACCGTCACCGGAACACGGCCGACAAACTCCGGAATCATACCGAATTTCACAAGATCCTCCGGCAGCATACTGCGAAGCAGGCTGCCCACGTTATTCTCCACGTTAGAACCGCCCAGCTCAGCGCCGAAGCCCATCGTCCGGTGATCCATGCGGCGCTCGATAATCTTGTCCAGACCCTCGAAGGCGCCTCCGCAGATAAAGAGAATATTTGTCGTATCAATCTGGATCAGCTCCTGATGCGGATGCTTTCTTCCTCCCTGAGGCGGAACAGACGCCACTGTTCCCTCAAGAATCTTCAGAAGCGCCTGCTGCACTCCCTCTCCTGACACGTCTCTTGTAATCGAAGGATTCTCAGATTTTCTTGTAATCTTGTCAATCTCGTCAATATAAATAATTCCATGCTGGGCACGCTCTACATCATAATCTGCTGCCTGAATTATCTTCAGCAGAATATTTTCCACGTCCTCGCCCACATAACCAGCCTCTGTCAGAGAGGTGGCGTCTGCAATCGCAAACGGAACGTTCAGAAGCTTTGCCAGCGTCTGCGCAAGCAGCGTCTTTCCGGAACCGGTCGGTCCGAGCATCAGAATATTGCTCTTCTGAAGCTCCACATCGGAATCCTTCTTGTCACGCTCCGCCAGAATCCGCTTGTAATGGTTATAAACCGCTACGGAGAGAACCTTTTTCGCATCGTCCTGTCCGATTACATAGTCGTCGAGAAATTCCTTAATCTCTCTTGGCTTCAGGAGATTAATCTCCTCCGGACCGGGCTCTTTCTCATCCAGATCGAACTCTTCCTCGATCAGCTCTGCGCACAGCTCCACGCACTCGTCACAGATATAAGTTCCGCTTGGTCCCGATATCATCTTTCGTACCTGGTCGCCTGTCTTTCCGCAGAAAGAGCATCTCACCTTATCTTCACCATTTCTAGCCATCTGTTTTCTTCCTTTATGCTCTCTTTGTTACAATGCTGTCGATAAGTCCATAAGCCACAGCCTCCTCTGCGCTCATGTAATTGTCGCGCTCGGTATCGGCTGCGATGACCTCCAGCGGCTGTCCTGTGTTTGCCGCCAGAATCTCGTTCAGCTTCTTTTTTGTCTTTAAAATATGATCTGCCACAATCTTAATATCTGTAGCCTGACCCTGCGCTCCGCCGGAGGGCTGATGAATCATAATCTCCGCATTGGGAAGAGCCATACGCTTTCCCTTTGCGCCGCCTGCCAGAAGGAAAGCTCCCATACTGGCTGCCATGCCCATGCAGATCGTCGATACGTCGCACTTAATGTACTGCATCGTATCATAAATTGCCATTCCTGCGGTCACAGAACCGCCCGGACTGTTAATATACAGGCTGATATCCTTTCCCGGATCCTCAGACTCCAGAAATAAAAGCTGAGATACTACGAGACTTGCGGATACGTCTGTCACTTCCTCCCCCAGAAAGATAATCCGATCCTTGAGCAGACGGGAATAAATGTCGTAGGAACGCTCTCCACGGCTGGTCTGCTCAATTACGTAAGGTACCAAACTCATATTTGTCATATTTTATCATTCCCTTTCTGTCTTCCGGCGGCATTTTGTCTGTATCAGTTTATTTCTCTACAGCCGCCTCTGTCACCAGATCGATAGCCTTCTGAATAGCCAGATCCTCTCTGATGTTCTTTGTCTCAGCCTCGCCGAGCAGCTCTTTTACTTTCTCTACTTCCATCTTATACTGCTCTGCCATGCGTGCAAATTCTGCCTCAACTTCCTCATCGGAAGCCTCCAGCTTCTCTGCTGCCGCTACAGCCTCCAGAACAAGACGGCTCTGAATTCTCTTAAGCGCCTGCGGCTTGGACTGCTCTACCAGCGCGTCTACGGTAGAACCTGTAAACTGCATGTACTGATCCATGGAGAGTCCCTGCATCTGCAGTCTCTGTGCAAACTCGTCTACCAGATGCTCTGCCTGTGTCTTTACCATAGCCTCCGGAATCTCCATCTGCGCACCCTCGATAATCTTCTCGATGACAGCGTCCTCTTTTTTCGCCTTTGCCTGAGCAGCCTTCTTTTCCTCAATCTTCTTGCGTACGTCTGCCTTATACTCCTCCAGAGTATCAAACTCAGATACGTCCTGTGCGAAATCATCATCAAGCTCCGGAAGCTCTTTTACCTTGATTTCCTTTACAGTACACTTAAATACAGCCGGCTTTCCAGCAAGCTCTTTTGCATGGTACTCTTCCGGGAAGTTTACGTTTACTTCTACTTCCTTTCCGATCTCTGCTCCTACAAGCTGCTCCTCAAAGCCCGGAATAAATGCTCCGCTTCCGATTGTCAGCGGATAATCTGTTCCCTTTCCGCCGTCAAAAGCAACGCCGTCTACAAAGCCTTCAAAATCAATCACTGTCATATCGTCGTCCTGTACTGCACGATCCTCTACTGTGATTGCTCTGGAATTGCTCTCGCGCTCCTTATCAAGCTCTGCGTTTACTTCTTCATCTGTAGCCGCTGTATCTTCCTTCTCTACTTCGATTCCCTTGTACTCGCCAAGAACAACCTCCGGCTTCACTGCTACTTCTGCCGTAAAGATAAAGGGCTTGCCTTTTTCGATCTGTACAATATCAATGACCGGACGAGATACCAGCTCAAGCTCGCACTCCTCCAGCGCCTTGTCGTATGCAGCCGGAATCAGCTCATTAGCTGCGTCATCGTAAAATACTTCCGGTCCGTACATCTTCTCGATCATCTGGCGCGGAACCTTTCCTTTACGGAATCCCGGCACGGAGATCTGCTTTCTATTCTTAAGGTAAGCCTTCTGGATCGCTGCCTCCAGCTCTTCAGGCGTCACTTCGATTGTAAGCTTTGCCATGTTCTTCTCTAATTTTTCTACCTGTAAACTCATGTTCTATTTTCCTCCTTGAATAAGTGCAAAAGCACATATTTGTACATTCTTACAGTCATTTTAATAGTATAGCATGAGCCTCCCCGAAAAATCAAGTACTATGCAAAAAAAACAGCCCCCGATATGCATGAATGACCGCATACCGGAAGCTGTCTTCCTGTTACTCTTTTATTTTCTGATTTTATTCTTACTTGCCGCTCATCTGCTGTTCCTGCTTCATGATCATCTTCTTAACCATTTCGCCGCCGATGGAACCTGCCTGAGCAGACGTCAAGTCGCCGTTGTATCCCTCTTTTAAGGGTACTCCCAGCTCGCTGGCAACCTCCTCCTTGAAGCGGTTCATCGCTGCCTTCGCCTCCGGAACTGCCATCTGATTGGACTTGGACTGTTCTGTCATCTGTATCACCTCCATGCTCCTATTATGTACGGGGATTCCGGAGGTTATGTTGGAAATGGATGGAAAGTATTTTCAGTGACCGTACACAATTCCTTTCCGTATCTCATCCGCCTTTTCCTGATCAAAAAGCTGCGCAATCAGCGACAGGGAAAAGGAAATCGCAGTGCCGAGACCGCGGCTCGTAGTGATCTGCCCGTCCGTAACGACACGCTCATACAGGACCTCTGCCTCTCCCAGTCCGTCTTCAAATCCCGGATAGCAGACAGCCTTCTTCCCGTCCAGAAGTCCAAGAGAACCCAGAACCGTTGGAGCCGCACAGATAGCTGCCAGCTTCGTTCCTTTTCCTTCCGCTGCCTTAAGAAGGGTCCCAAGCGGTTCACACGCCTTCAGATTCAGCGTGCCCGGCATTCCGCCCGGAAGAATCAGAAGATCAGCTCCTTCAAAATCTGTCTCTTCAAAGGTACTATCCGCCGCAACCGTAATTTTATGGCTTCCCGTCACTTCTTTCTTTCCGTTTATCGATACCAGCGTTACTTCAGCTCCCGCCCTGCGAAGCAAATCCGCCGGGGTCAGCGCCTCCACCTCTTCAAATCCGTCAGCCAGAAAAATATATGCCTTTTTCATCGTATCCTTTCCTCCTTTTTCGTTTTCTGCAAAACAACTGTTCTTTCGTTTATCATATCAAATCGCCGTTGAATTATCCAGAGCGATGTGGTAAAAAATACTATAAGGAGGTTGCCTTTATGGAAATCGAACGAAAATTTTTAATTCCTGCCCTTCCTGACAATCTGGACTCTTTTCCGTTTCAGACTCTGGAACAGGCTTATCTCTGCACCGATCCCGTCGTCCGTATCAGAAAAAGCGACGACAGCTATACTCTGACTTATAAATCAAAAGGTCTTATGAGCCGGGAGGAATACAATCTTCCGCTTACAGCCGAAAGCTACGAACACCTGAAGGAAAAAGCCGACGGAAATGTCATACGCAAAAGACGCTACCGTATTCCCTTCTCTTCCGGGCTGACTATCGAGCTTGATATTTTTGAACCGCCTTTCTCAGGGCTTGTTCTCGCCGAAGTGGAATTTGATTCTGAAGAGGAAGCCAATGCCTTTCTTCCCCCTGACTGGTTCGGAGAAGATGTAACCTGGTCCTCCCGGTATCACAACAGTACCCTGAGCAGCCTGAAGCTCTGACTTTGTCATCGTACAGTGACATATCCTGTTCCCCTTTGCTCCGTTTCCTGTCATTGTGAATAATTCCATCCGAAAACTGCTATAATATAGCCATTATTTTTCGGAAGGAGCGGTAAAAATGCCTGTAAGCAAGCTGGCAGCCAATCTGCGCAGTCTGCGTGAAGCAAACGGATATTCACAGGAATACGTCAGCAGGCAAATCCACATAGCCCGTCAGACTTATTCTGTCTATGAAACCGGAAAGCGTACTCCTGATCTTTCCACGCTCCTCTGTCTTTCTGCGCTTTACAACATTTCTCTTGATCAGCTGGTTTACGGAAACCCGGCTGACAAAAGCAGTACGGAAGGAGTTCTTCGTGATCACGGCGCCGTAGCGCCTGACAACAGCCTGATCCGTCTGAGCGGAGCCGATGCAAAGATGCTCATGGATTATAAAGGCTTTCCTGTTGATGCGCAGCGGGAAGTACGGGAATTTGTACGTTTCAAAAAATATCTTCTTTCACGGGAAGGATAAAAAACGCTTATAAAAGTCTGAAAATCCGGGTATTTCTCTGTGTTCAGAGAGTATCCCGGATTTTTCAGTATCCTTTAATAGGCGTTTACATATCTTTTATATCTTTTATATCTTTTATATCTTTTATATCTTTTATATCTTTTATACCTTTTATACCTTTTATATCTCTTACAGCTCTGACGCTATCTTTCCCTGACATATCGTATAATGCACGCGTCCTGTCAGCTTCTCTCCCAGGAACGGTGAATTTGAGGATTTGGAAGAAAATCCTGTAACCGTCCATTCTTCTTTTTCATCAAAAATCACGAGATCCGCAGGCGCTCCTGCTGCGATTCCCTGACAGGGAAGCCCGTAAAGTCTCGCCGGATTCCGGCTCATTTTCTCCATCAGCTGCATCAAAGTTAAATGCCCCGGTTTTACAAGACTGGTAATACCAAGAGCCAGCGCTGTCTCAAGACCGACAATTCCGCTCGGAGCCTCTGTCAGTCCCTTCTCCTTCTCTTCTCTGCTGTGAGGCGCATGATCTGTGGCTATCATATCAATCGTTCCATCTTTCAGGCCTTCGATAACTGCCAGCCTGTCTTCTTCTGTCCGAAGAGGAGGATTCATCTTGGCAAGCGTTCCGTATCTGAGCACCGCTTCGTCCGTCAGCGTAAAATGATGCGGCGCAGCCTCTGCCGTCACTTTTGCTCCGCGTTCCTTCGCCCGGCGCACCGCTTCAACGGCTCCTTTTGTACTGATATGCTGAATGGAAAGACTGACTCCCGTCTCCTCTGCCAGACGGCAGTCCCGTTCTACCATTGAAACTTCTGCCTCCGCAGGGGAACCGCCGATTCCCAGTTTTTCTGAAACAGGTCCCCGGTTGATACCGTTATTTGCAATCAGAGCCGGATCCTCCTCATGGAGACTCAGGGGCATATGAAGTCTTGCCGCCTCCTCCATCGCATGGCAGAGAAGTTTTTCATCAAGAATCGGAATTCCGTCGTCTGTAAAACCTGCGGCGCCGCAGCGCTTCAGCTCCGCCATGTCTGTCAGTTCCTTGCCCTGAAGTCCCTTTGTGACTGCCGCGCAGCTCAGAACATGAATTCCTGTCTCTTTTCCCTTTTCCAGAACATACGCCAGCGTCTCGGGATTGTCCACCGTAGGCTTCGTATTCGCCATACAGATCACCGTCGTAAATCCTCCTGCTGCCGCTGCCGCTGCTCCTGTCAGAATATCTTCTTTATAGGTAAGACCCGGATCACGGAAATGTACATGCACATCTACAAGTCCCGGCGCCACTGTAAGTCCCCGTGCGTCTATGATGCGCTCACACGCCTCCTCGTCAAGAGGCTCTCCCACAGCCGCTATCTTCCCATCTCGAATCAACAGATCCGCAATTTCTTCCTTTTTACTGACCGAGTCTACAATCCTGCCTCCGCGAATTCCTATCATGCTCCCTCTTCCTTCTTCGTCAGCGTCTTATTTGCATACTCAACAAAGCTGTCCGTAGCTGCATTGACGCCGTATTCTCCATTTACAATCTCTGCTTCCATCTGATACCAGTAGACACGCATTTCCTCAAAACCGTTGATTTTATTGTAATACGTTCCGCTGTAAGGCATCAACGCTTCGTAAAGCTGCGCTTCCTCGTTTCCTTCATAGACGTCTCCCATGGACGTTCTCACCGGAAAGGCTCCGCTTCTCACAACATTTTCTGCCGCCACTTCTTTATCATTACACAGAAAATCTATCAGAAAACGGGATGCCTGTTCTTTTGCTTCGTCTTCTGATTTGAAAATACAGAAGCCGTTCAGCATATATTCCAGAGAAGGCACGCCGTCCTCGGACGGATACGGCATAACTACAACCTCTACTCCGTTTTCCTGAAGCGTCTGCGCGTTGCTGATAGCCTGCGGAAGGCTCCAAAGCAGGCAGTAAGAATTATCGCCGTTTACAAAGGAGGCTACTGCGTCTGCTCCTGAGGAAGCCGATCCGTTCAGAATCCATCCTTTTTCCATCCATTCTTTAATCTTTGACAGCGCCTTTCTGTTCGCCTCGCTGTTCATCGTATACGCCGTCATATCTTCATTCATCAGACTTCCGTCATAGAGATTTGTAATAAAGGACCGCGTCGCATAATCGCCGGCTATTCCCGAACAGTACAGCATTCCGCTGTTGAAGCCTGACGCATTCAGCCTTTCAAGAACCTGCTCAAACGCATCTGTCGTCCAGGTACAGGCTCCCTCCCGGTTCATAAGCTCAATCGCTCCTGATCCCTCTATCATCGAACGGTTAAATGCCATCACATAATTGGAGCCGCTCATAGGATACATCACAAAGCTGTCTCCGCTCCTGCACGCGCTTACAATTCCTTCGCTCACAATATCTGACACAGTCTCTTCCGTCATCAAATCTCCAAGATCTGACAGCACACCTGCTTTCGCATAGGCGCTTATCCGTCCCGGACCGTCCAGAAGAACGTTCGGCAGCTCTCCGCTTCCGCCGTCTATCAGCTCCTGCAGCTCGTCCGGTCCCTCCATATAATCCAGAAGCTTCAGCTCCACTTTAATATTCGGATACTTTTTATTAAATTTCTGAATCAGAGTCTGCTCATAGCTTCCGTCCTCCTGCTCCCCGTCCTGTACAAACACGGGATAAGTCCACCAGGTAATCGACGCCTCCAGATCCGATACAATCTCTGAAGTGCTCTCTTCGAGAGCCTGCTCCTCTTCTTCTACAACCTCTACTTTTATATCTTCCGGCTCTTCCTGCTTTTTCCCGCATCCTGCCAGTGAAAACGCCAGCGCTCCCACAGCCGCCAGAGCCGCAATTCTCTTATAAAATGTCATGATTTCTGCCTCCTTAACCGTTTTCACTATATCACAGATGCCTTTCTGTAACAAGAGGAAATCCCTTACTGTATCAAAAAGGTCGCTGTTCTGTCAAAAAGGATCGGATTCTGCTTTCCGGCAAAACCCGATCCCTTTTATTCAATCTATTACATGCTCAATGTTTCTCAGCAAGTTACCAGCAAGTTAAATTTTATCTATATTTAGTGTCACAATCTCCAAACCCGAACCACATCTTGTGCTATTGGCGCACAAAATATATTCCGTTTTTTCTGTAAGCAAATTGCCAGCAAGTTAAATCACGCCCATATGGGAATGTATTTCATGTATCTTGGCGCAGTAGCAGGGTCAAGCGGCTTGATTATTCCCATTTTGACCGCTTCCTTGATTAATCGTGATATCGAAGCCGACGCAGAATTTTCCAGCCCAAATCGTTCTCTCAAAGAACTGTTTGTCAGCTGTTCACCTTGCACATGCTTAATACAGGCATGTAAATAACAGGCCCAAAGTTTATCTTCCATAGAAATATTAGAGAAAGGCATTTCAGAAAACAGCGTAACTCTGGTACTATCCTCAAACAATTCAATTTTCGGGGCTGGAAGCTGATAAAGTTCGCAGGTGATAACGATTTTATCCCAACCCGTTCCCAACTCCTCACACATCCTAAGCCTCCGCATCAAAGCAGCCAGTTTCTCGTTTCTGGATTTGGGTGGATTATCAATAATACGCCTAACGTCCACAAGTGGTATTCCAGAATTAGTAACTTCAATGCGATTCTCAAAAATCTCCACCACCGGCCCAGTCCCGGTCACAGAAAAGTCTTGGTGAATCAATGCATTTGCCACTATCTCTCTGACAGCAAGGATTGGATAGGCAGATTTCTTTTCCCGCAATGCACCTGTGATCACCTCTTGCGCAGGAAGCAACGCCTCGATAAATTTAATCACTCCCTCAAAGCCAACTGCATAGCCTTTTTCGCCCACATCTTCCTTGAGCATATTCAAGCGGCTATTACCCTGATACTGAACTATGCGAATCGCTTTGCGGGAAATACGAGAAAAGTCAGACAGCCGCTTTGCCAAAAGAATTGCACCTAGATTAGTAATAGCATAAAGTCCATTATCCTGCTTGACGATGACACCTTCTTCCTCCATATAATGAGCTACGCCGTTATTGTCGGTCGGCTGTGGGACATTACGAATATCAAAGTATGTCACAAAATCCAATAGCCGTAGCGCGTCTGTAAGCTCCATATCCTGTTTTGCATAGCGCTCTTCAAATTTTGTATTTCGGATTCTATCCCATAATTGGGCCTGTAAAGCGGGATATTCATTCAATTTTTTCGTATAACTCCCAACCCTGATATAGTCAGTTTTCTCAAACATGACCGTTTGATTAGCTGCTCTATATATTATGAGCACACCGACATTGTTATCATTCATCCTAACTGTGTGGAATTCAAAATCCGCATTACGGGAAAGCAGAGAGCGCAGCCAGTTCTCCAATTCCTGATTACCTTTTTCAGTGTCTGCAGATTATAATCTGTTCCTACGATTTCGTGGGTCGTATCATCAATTCCCCACAACATATATGCACAGCTTTTTTCACAGATTGCTGCACTGTTTGCCAGTGCGCTGATATCCTGACCAATCATAACTGGTTCATAATTGTTGTGCTTAAACTCCAGCCACTGGGTTTCATTAGGTAGTTTTCTCAGCTCATTTACGAGTTTATTTAGGTTTTCCATGTTGCTGCCTCCCTATAAAATTCTGATTCAGCCACTAAACAGTCCTCTCATCGTACAGAACATAATTACCCATACCTCCAATATTACTGTCATAGCTTAATCAAAATTAATTTTCAAAACCAATTATGACCAGCTTCGTAAATTATATTATATCACAGCATCTGCTCCATTTCTACCGTTTACTTGATGTGCTCTTCCATCACTACATCAAAAAGGATCGGATTCTGCTTTCCGGCAAAACCCGATCCCTTTTATTTTTTCTGAATTTTTTCTATTCTTCCTCTCCCGTCAGTCTTCAATACTCTTTTTCATATCGAGCAGCAAAAGCACGATGGCAACACCCAGCAGAATATGACCGATTCCCGCGATTCCGGAAACCGCTGCATCGATTCCTGAGGACAGTTCCTCCATCTTCACCTGCAGAATTCCTCTTACAAGAAGCATCAGAGCCGTAAGGTTCAAGCCTGCATGATAAACCGCCAGGATCTTTTTTGTTTTTGCTTTCACAAAGGAGAAATTTTTCTCAAGCACCATAAGGAGC
>CAUWNO010000026.1:0-20590 GCA_963559965.1 uncultured Lachnospiraceae bacterium
TCAAATTTATCGACGGCTGTCATCAAGACAATAACGCCCTCATTAACTATATCGTCTAATTGCGCAAAACCGGAATAGATATTTTTCATTTGAAGGGCAATGCTTTTCACAATATAAATATACCGCAGCGTTATTTCCTGCTTCACTGCTAAATCGCCCGTTCTCTTGTATTCTGCAAGCAGCTCCTCGTTGGACATGTCCGCAAAAGAGCGCTCTTCCGTCTGTTTCACTCTTTCCATCTTACACACCTTTGTATTTCTCAAAGGGAACTTCTCTCATTCCCTCTTTAAAGCTTAATGTTCCCGATTGTCTGAATCTGGACGTCCGCACCTACCTCGTTAAAGGACAGCACGCAGATATTGGGATAAAAGGGCTGCAGCAGACGATACACGTAAATACGCAGCACCTGACTTGTGAGAATCACCGGCTTTCCGGAGAGCTCTGCAAATTTCTTCACGCAGCCTCCGATTTGTGTAATAAACGCCTGCATAACATCGGGACTGAGGGCCATAAAATATCCCTGCTCTCCCTTGGTAAGGCTCGCCACCATGCTCTTTTCCAGCTCTGCGTCCAGTGTGATAACACGAAGCTGTCCTCCCTCGCAGAACTTTCTGGTAATGGTCCGTTTCAAAGATTCCCGCACACTTTCTATGATCTGTGTGAGATCCTTGGTTTTCATCGCCGCATCGGACACGCTTTCCAGAATGGTTTCCAAATCCCGGATGGGAATATCCTCCCGCAGAAGCTCTACAAGCACTTTCTGGAAATTTCCATAAGAAATCAAATCGGGAATGACCTCTGCAACCAGCTCCGGAGCCGTCCGCTTGACGTTCTCCACCAGCTTCACCACCTCCTGACGGGAAAGGAGCTCCCAGGCATGCTGCCGGATGACCTCGGACAGGTGAGTCAGCATCACCGATAAGGGATCGATCACCGTGTAGCCGTAGATTTCCGCCATTTCCCTGTTTTCCGGCAGAATCCACTTGCTGGGTATACCGTAGGCCGGCTCCACCGTCTCTATTCCATCGATGTTTCCTGCGGGACTTGCAGGCTCTAAGGCCAGATAATAGTCAACCAGAATCTCTCCTCTTGCGACCTCTTCTCCCTTAATGCGAATCACATATTGATTGGTATTAAGAGCACTGGAATCGCGCAGCACCACCGACGGAATCACAAAGCCCATTTCCTGGGCGTACTGCCTTCTGAAAATGACGATCCGGTTGATCATTTTCCCGCCGCTTCCTTCATCAATCAAGGGAATCAGGCTGTAGCCAAACTCCATCTCCACCGGCTCAATAGCAATGAGCGAATAGACATTATCGATATCCTTATAGTATTCGTCCTCATTTGCCTGCACGGCCTGCTCTTCTTCTATGCTCCGCTGCATCTTTAGCTGCTCTATGTCAGCCGCATCCTTCATACGCTTCGTCAGTACAAAGCCTGCCGCCACCAGAGCGCCGCCCAGCAGAATCAGCTGAAGCTTCGGCATCCCCGGGACTACCGCCAGAACCAGAATGATGGCGCCCGCTATCAGGATCGCCTTAGGCTGAGCCGTAAACTGCTTGGAAACATCCTCGTTCAAGCTGCCCTCCGACACAGCTCTGGTCACAATCATGCCTGTGGCGGTAGAAATCAAAAGCGCCGGAATCTGTGAAACAAGACCGTCTCCCACCGTGGCAATGGAATAAATGTCCATGACCTCGGTAAAAGGAAGGCCCGACTGCACCATACCGATGACCATACCGACGATCAGGTTGATCGCCGTAATAATCAGGGACATGATGGCGTCTCCCTTTACAATCTTCGTGGCACCGTCCATGGCCCCGTAAAAATCTGCTTCACGCTGAATATTGCTTCTTCGTTCCTTCGCCTGCTGCTCGGAAATCAGCCCGGAGCTTAAATCCGCGTCAATGGCCATCTGCTTACCGGGCATAGCGTCCAAAGTAAATCTCGCCGCAACCTCCGCAACGCGCTCCGCGCCCTTGGTAATTACAATAAACTGAACCAGTACGATAATCAGAAAGATTACGAAGCCCACAAGCGGATTTCCCTGAAGCACAAAGTTACCAAACGCCTGAATCACCTCGCCGGCCTCGCCCTGCCTTGTCAGAATGTTTCTCGTAGAGGAAACATTCAGTCCCAGACGAAACAGCGTGGTGATCAGAAGCAGGGACGGAAAGATCGAAAATTCCAGAGGATTTTTGATATTCATCGTCACCAGCAGAATGATCAGGGACACTGCAATATTAAGAATGATCAGCACGTCCAGCATGAACGGGCTGAGCGGTATAATCAGAAGCAGCACAATCGTTACTACGAACAGCGATACTGCATAATTGAAGATTTTTTTCATGAACGCTCCGCTTTCTTTTGTTTAATTTGATACACATATACCAAAATTTCCGCCACCATTCCATAATACTCGGCGGGAATTTCCTGATTGATTGCCGTTTGGGCATAAAGCGCTCTTGCCAGAGGCTTATTTTCAATGATTGCGACTCCGCTTTCCTCGCCCTTTTTTACAATTCGAAGGGCCAGCTCATCCTGTCCCTTTGCCAGAACCACCGGCGCATTGTCAGAGTCCATATTATATTTCAACGCGACTGCAAAATGCGTCGGGTTACGGATAATCACGTCCGCCTGCGGTACCGCCTGCATCATTCTCATCCTTGCCCGCTGCCTCTGAATATCGCGGATTCTTCCTTTTATTTCAGGATTTCCTTCCGTCTGCTTATACTCCTCCTTGAGCTCCTGCTTGCTCATTCTAAGACGGCGCTCGTAATCCCACCACTGATAAAGATAGTCAAATCCGGCTACCGCCACAAATACCATACTCACCTTCAGCACAATGGACATCACCATATTCAGCATGTGCACGGAGGAAACCTTTACCGACATATCCATCATGCGGATTACCCGCACCATATCCTCCTGAAACATCTGCCACACAAGCACGGCCAGGATGGAAATTTTCAAAAGATTTTTCAGCAAATCAAATATATTACGAAAGGAAAATATTTTTTTGATTCCCTGCAAGGGACTTAAACGGCTGAACTTCGGTCTGAAATTCTCTGCCGTAAACAAAAATTTCGTCTGCGCTCCCGTTGCAACGATGGCAAGCAGCGCGCACACCAGCAAAATGGGAAGTACCATCTTCATCCCGGTGAGCAGCAGTTCTCCAAGCACAAGCTGCATCCCCTCGACAGAATTATCCGTCCACACAGCCGTCTGCTCCGCACACTTTTGCAGATACTCGGCCGCCGTCCGGTAAAGGTATGGAAAAAGAAGCTTTATGAGGAAAAAGGAACCTGCCAGAACCACTACGCTGATCACATCCTGGCTCATAAAAATATTTCCCTTTTTCCGCTCGTCCCTTCGTTTTTTTGGCGTAGCTTTTTCTGTCTTGGAATCGCCTGCCACTTCTTCTCACCGCCCTTATCCCGTTTAAGCCGCCATAAGCTTTACGGCCTCCAGCATTGTATTCATCATCTCCGTAATCAAATTTCCCATAAAATCACCTATAGGGGAAATCATAATCACAAAAATAAAGAGGCCCACTACAATTTTCATCTGTATACTAAGAATAAAGATATTAATCTGCGGTATAATTTTCATCAATATGCCTATGGCCATCTCCCCCACAAATTCTATGGCGATCATGGGGAACGCAAGCTGAACGGATAAAATCGTACATCTCAAAAAGATTTCTATTATCGCCTCCGGCATTCCCGAAAGATTCCATCCGCCGCCGTAGGGAAAAATCTTTGCCGCCTCCGTGATAATCTTCACCAGAACCAGATGACCATCCACCGCAAAAAACAAAAACACAAAATAAATATGGAGAAAGGTGCCGCTCAAAGCCGACTGTACCTTGCTTCCCGCGTCGTATACCGTGGCCATGGACATTCCCATCTGAAAATCAATGATTGCTCCCGCCTGCGTAGCCGTATACAGAAACAAATCCATGATAAATCCCAAAACGGCGCCTACGGCAAATTCACCAAGCAGGGTCACCCCAAACACCAGAGAATTTTCTGCCTCCAGCGCCGGCGCCAAAGCCGTCGGATATAAAAGAAACGCCATCGCAAAGGTCAAGCCCGCTTTTGCCATGGCCGGAACCTCGCTTCTGCGAAGCAGCGGATTCAGAAAAATAAAGCCCGACATCCGCATCAGAATCATGGAAAACAGCTCCAGCTGCTGTGCTTCAAATCCATTCATATTCCTGCTCCCTTACAGCGCAACCATTTTATCCAGCACATACACAAAAAAATCCTGAAGCATCACAAGCATGGATCCTCCTGCTATGACCAGAATGACGGCAATCACAATAAGCTTCGGCACAAAGGTCAGGGTCTGCTCATGGATCTGCGTCGCAGCCTGAAGAATGGAAATTAAAATTCCTACCAGCATACTAATAATCAGAATCGGTCCGCACAGCTTTATAGCCAGAATAAATACCTGATACATCAGGTCTGACACTTCACTATTTGTCATCCTCTACCTCCATACATGAGGGCGTCCGCCGCTAATAAAATCCCGCAACCAAAGCCTTGAAAATCAGACTCCAGCCATCCACCGTAACAAACAATAACAGCTTGAAGGGCAGCGCGATGGTCGCAGGCGGCAGCATAATCATGCCCATGCTCATCAATGTACTCGAAACAATAATATCAATCAACAGAAACGGGAGAAAAATCAAAAATCCCGCCATAAAACCACGTTTCAGTTCAGAGGTCATAAACGCCGGAATCACCACCCGCATGTGCAGTTCTGCCGCATCCTCCGGCATCTCTATGCCGGCCAGATCCACATACATATTCACCGACGAAATTTCCGTCTGCCGGAGCATAAATTCCTTGAGCGGAACCGAAGCCCGATCTAGAGCTTCCTCCTGGGTAATCTCCTGCTCCTTATACGGCTGGTAGGCCTGCGTATTGATCTCCTCGATAACCGGATTCATGATAAACAATGTCAAAAACAGGGCAATCCCTATCAATACCATATTCGGAGGCGTCTGCTGGATTCCAAGCGCGTTTCTCGTAAACGAAAGTACGATCAAGATTCTTGTAAAAGAGCTCATCATGATGACAATCGTAGGCAGAAGCGATATGATGGTCAAAAGCAGCAGCAGTTCCAGCGTCGGCACATTTCCGCCGTTAATACTAATCAGAGAATTATTATCCATTTCTTTTCTTTCCTTTTGTCAATTGCTGCAGCAGCTCCTTAAAATCAGTTCCCGAAGCAGCTGCGGCCGTTTCCTGTAGGTTTGACACCGTACCCTTGTCCAGCTCGCATAAGCAGCTGATTCCCGCATGGCTGATTCCAATCAGAAGAAATCTGTCTCCTGCCCTGACCAGGGCAAGCGCCTCATTCTGTCCGAGACTGATCCGGTCTATGATCTGCAGATTTCCGTTGGAACGCCCAAACTGTCCTGTATATCTTCCCAGCTTGCGTGTCAGATACCAGGACAGAAACAAAACCAAAACCACTGCCAGAAAGGTGCCTGTCAGCTGTATTACATCCTTCCACATAATCGGACCTCTTTCAAAGACGGCAGCTATAAAGCCACTTCAATATCGTCACGAAGAATTTCTGTGATACGGATGCCGAAATTATCGTCTACCACAACCACATCTCCCTTAGCAATGCACTGACCGTTTACAAATAAATCCACCTGTTCTCCCGCCAGCTTATCCAGCACCACCAAAGAGCCCTTATTCAGCTCCAGCACGTCCTTTACATACTTCTTCGTCCGTCCGATTTCCACGGAAACCTCCACCGGAACACCGAGAACCAAATCCATATTTACCTCGTCCTCCCGATTCTCCGAACGATCGGAAAGGTTTGACGAAGGGATGGTATGCACATTGATCTGCTTCGATACGGCAGGGGGCACGGCCGCGGCCTGCTGCTGTGCCAGTAGGGTCTGCTGCTGCATCTGCTGCATCATCTGCATCTGCTGCACCATGGCCTGCTGTATTTTTTCTAGCTCCTGCATTGCAGAATAAACGGGGGCCGCCTGTCCGACGTCCTGTGTTCCCGCCGTCTGCACCATGGGCGGCGCGGCCTCAACAGGCTGTGTATCAGGCTGCTGCGCAGTCGCTGTCATGGCTTTTAAGCGGTCGATTTCTTCCTGTGTCAACTTTCCGCCGGATCCTGTGCTTTCCGCCTGCAAAGGCGCCGCTTCCGGCATCTGCGCTTCCTGGACCGGAAGCTGCGTTTCTGCCTGAACGGCTTCCTCTTCCGGTTCCTCTTCCAGCATTCCCGTAGGGAAGAGACCCCGCACCAGCTCTTTTGCCAGATCCAACGGCATCAGGTTCACAAATTCGCTTTCCATCTGTTCTGCGATGCTTAAGGTAAAGTGAATCACAACCATACGGTCGTTTCCTAAAAAATTCTTTTCCTTAAACGCATCCGCATTTTCCACCTCGGTAGACTGGGGCGTTGAAATATTCACGCTTCTTCCCAAAAGCTCCGACAGGGCCGTTGAGGAGGCTCCCATCATCTGATTCATAACCTCGCAGATCGCGCTGATACTCAGCTCGTCCAGCTGAAATTTCTCTGGAGGGGTATCTGTTCCCATGAGCATATTTACAATAATCCGAACGTCGTTCTTCTTGAGAAGCATCACGTTTTTGCCTTCCAGACCCGCCACGTAATTGATCTCCACGCCCACTGCGGGCTCCAGCTTCTCAAAAGAAAATTCCTCTTTGCTTACCACGGTAACCACAGGCGTCGTAATATCTACCCTGGCATCCAGCATCGTCGAAATTGCGGTAGCAGACGCTCCAAGGCTGATATTGAGAATTTCGCCTATCGCATCAATTTCTAATGAAGTTAAATTTTTTACACCCATTTTTTATCCTCTCACTCCTGGTTTTTTCTTATATCTTTCTTTATTTACCGATTTCAAGAGCTTTCTGGGCCATCATTTTCATTGCATTATACGCGGTAATGTTTGCCTCGTAGGATCTGGTCGCCGCCATAGCGTCTGTCGTCTCTTCGATTAAATCTACGTTCGGCATCATCACATATCCGTTTTCATCTGCGTCAGGATGCTCAGGGTCATACACCGGCTTGAGCTCTGTCTGGTCGTCAATCACTGCGGTGGCTTTTACCCCGTAACGATTCCCGCGTCCGGAAGCCTTTTGAAAAATCGCCCCAAAAGAGGATTCCCTGTCAGCCTCAAGAACAACCAGTTTTCTTCTGTACGGCGTACCTTCCTCCGTCCTGGTGGTCTCTAAATTTGCAATATTTTCCGAAGCCACATCCAGCCGCAGACGCTGGGCGGTCATTCCCGACGCACTGATATTAAATGAACTTAAAAATGACATAGTTTTCTCCTTTATCAGGGCTCAACAATACTTCCCACAGTTTTCAGAATACGGTCCGGCTTAAAGGGTTTTACAATAAAGTCCTTAGCCCCCGACTTAATGGCCTCAATAACCATGCTTTCCTGTCCCATTGCAGAGCACATAACCACAGAAGCCTTCGGGTCGAAGGAGCAGATTTCCTTCAGCGCCTGAAGTCCGTCCATATTGGGCATGGTAATGTCCATAATCACCAGATCCGGTTTTTCTTCTTTGTACTTTTCAACCGCCTGGAGCCCGTCCGCAGCCTCCACCACATTGGTGTAGCCTCCTTTTCCCAATGCATCCTTCACTGTCATCCGCATAAATGCTGCATCGTCAACAATTAAAATTTTAGCCATATCTTTTCCTCTCTTTCATTTGCATATATTATTTACTCAGCCTGTTCTGTGATTTCCACATCCCCGACCGGCATTTCCTCTTCCAGGTTCTCTTCCGCTTCCAGGCTCTCTTCCGCATCTTGCAGGCTTTCCATATATCTTCTGCTGATTTTTACAGCCATATGTTTATCATGTACGCCCAGCTTTCCATAGAACCAGGGCTGCCCCTCCACATAGATATCTATCTCGGAATCGTTCTTTCTGCGCAGATTGATGACGTCTCCTACCTGCAGACCGCAGATATCGCGAAGATTCAGCTGTGCGTCGGCAAGCTTTGCCTCCACATTGAATACGGATTTTTTGATTTTTCCCAAAAGCTCTTCCCGGATTCCCGCCTGTAGGTTGCCATATTGCTCTTCCGGGTTTTTCCCTTTTTCAATGATACGGAAAATAGTGGCCAATAAATCTCCCGGAACACAGAACGTGATTTTTCCCGATATTTCCTGCATATCCACGTTCAGCATTACGATTACTACGGTCTCATCCACCCCGATGTCACGCAGCAGACTTGGATTTTCCTCGATTCTTTCCACCGAAACGTCCAGCCTCACGTAACTGCTCCAGGCGTCTCTGATAATATTCATCAGATACTTGATAATTTTTTCATAAAGAGGCATTTCCAGGTCGGTATAGGAATAAGAGCTGTCTATGCTCGTATCGTACACCACGCCGCCCAACATTCTGTCAATCATATTCGCCATCAGAATCTGGCTGATATGCATAAGTACGGGAGGATTCTTTCTTTCCTCCGGCAGGACTACGTTCACCAGCGTAAGAATATCTTCATCCGACAGCGCGTTGCTGAAATCATAGTAGCGCTGCTCTTCGATGGAAATAACGGTCACCTCGCTGTTTACCCGAAAAAGGCTGTTGATCTGGGAGGTGGCTATACGGCAATAGTTGTCGTAAATTCCCTTCAAAATCCGAAGCTTATCCTTTGTAAATTTCTTAGGACTGTAAAAATCGTATACCCTATAATTTTTATTCTCTTTTTTTTCTTCCAGACTGTCCTGCTGTCCCCCATTTTTCATAGAATTTAACAGCATATCAATCTGACTCTGGGATAATACTTCAGGCATAATTAATCTGCTCCTTGTTCTTGGGCGGTCTCGGAATCCTTGCTAGGCATACCGTAGATCTGTTCGTAATATTCGTCGAGGCTGCGCTCTACCGCGCCATCCTTCGTAATCAGAATCTCCGCCCTTCTGTTTCTCGCCCTGCTTTCCTTGGTGGCGTAGGAATCTATGGGTCTCCACTGACCATAGGCGCTGCTTACCAGCTTCTCCGGCGACAGAATCTCCTTCCGCTGGATATAAGCCGCAACCTGCGCCGAACGCTGGGCGCTTAGCATTCTGTCCGTTATCGCCTCGTTGGGCTTTTCCGGAGCTCCCTGGGACGTATGTCCGAGCACGTCCATTTCTTTGATGCTCGCAGAGGCCGGTGCAACGGCTTCGCAGAAGCTGTCCAGGACTTTTCTCCCCTCTTCCTTTAAAACATAGCTGTCTCCGTCAAAAAACACCTTGTCCCGGAAGGAAATAAAGGTATAGCCGTCCCCTTTGTAGATATCCACTTCCTCCTGTATTCCCAGCTCCGCCGCCATCTCTATCAGACGCTCGTAAATATTTTCAAAAGCCGTCTGCTGATCCTCGATGGAAACGTCGCTCTCTTCCATTCCCATTCCAGCGCCCACGCCTTCTCCTGCCGCATTGGCTTCTATCTCCTCCATAGCATCCGGGTTCAAGCTCTGTACCAGGGCAGAAAACTTTTCCTGATCCACATTGGATATGGTATAAAGCAACACAAAAAAGCACAAAAGAAGTGTTACCATATCCCCGTATGTATCCATCCAGCTTGCGCCGCCCTCTTCTGGCTTCGGCCTCTTTTTCATGTCTCTTCACCTACTTTTCTTTTCTGGGATTTCCTCCTGCCTGCTCCTCGTCCAACAGCTTTTTCTGCTTCTTCTGCGGCAGATACGATATCAGCTTCTCCCGCAGCAGCTTCGGATTGTCGCCCGCCTGGATTCCAAGCACTCCTTCAATGATAACCTGTCTGTAGATCACTTCCTCTTCATTGCGCATCCGAAGCTTCTTCGCAATGGGCATCAGAAGCAGGTTCGCCAGCATACAGCCGTAAAAGGTCGTAACCAGAGCGATACTCATCTGTTCTCCCAGCTCCGTAGAGGCGCCCTCGCTTAATTTCATTTCCTTCAGCATATTAATCAAGCCGACCAAGGTTCCGATCATACCAAATGCCGGAGCATACGACGCCGCCTTGTCGTATATTCCAGCCCCTATTTCATGGCGAGCCTCCATACAGGCCACCTCATCCTCCAGCATGGTACGGATTTTTTCTTCATCCATGGCATCTACAATCAGCAAAAGGCTTTTCTTGAAAAAAGGTTCCTCCATTTCTCCCGCCTTTTCTTCCAGGGACAGCAATCCTTCTCTTCTCGCCGACTGCGCCAGCTCCACTAATTTTTCAATTGCATTTTCAGGCTTGTATTTATTTCCCTGAAAAAGCATTTTCATATGCGCGCCGATATTCTTCAGCTCGCTAAAGGGATAGGATGCCACCACGGCGAAAATGGTTCCGCCAAGTACAATCAAAAGACTACTTTCATCTACAAAGTTTCCTATTTTATCCAAGGTTATTCCAAATATAATAATTGCAAAGCCAAATACCCAACCAATTATGCTTGAAAGGTCCATCTTGTTTCTCCTTCACTCTTAGCCTGTATCTATTCTTCCTCGCTATGTTTTTCCCGTTCTACGACTGTATGTAACCGCGTTCTGCCCGCCTGCAGATTGTATGCTATAATTTTCTCAACAATTTCGTCCATCGTTTCTTTCACAATGTAATACCGGCCGTTCATCATCATGACCTTTGTCTCCGGTATCATCTCAATCGACTCCATCTGATCAGGATTCAAAGCTATCATCTTTCCATTCAATTTTGTCAGCTCAATCATGTCTTTGTCCTTTTCCGGGCGGACAGACCGCGCTGTCCGCCCTGCTTATTTTCCTTAACGCTTCATATTTACCAGCTCTTCCAGCATCTGATCCGTTACCGTGATCATTTTGGTGTTCGCCTGATAACCTCTCTGGGTGATGATCATGTTTGCCATCTCGTCAGCCAGGTTGGTATTGGACATTTCCAGATAACCACTCAAAATCTGTCCCGTCATGGCCGTCGTCTGCATAACCGTGACATCGCCTGCGTTTTCGCCGATGTTGTAGTAGTAGCCTTCTGATTTCTCAAGGCCGTTTGCATTGCTGACATTGGCCACGGCAAGCATGCCGATTCTTTCTGTTTTTCCGTCTGCGGTTACGCCGCTGATGGTTCCGTCCTGGGCAAAGCTGATGCTTGTATAATCCTCGTCCGCCGCTGTTTTACACTTAATTCTCTGTAAGTTGGTGTTGGGCTTTCCGTTCTGATCTACGCCAAAGCCGTACACGTAATTTCCGGAATCATCTACCAGATATCCTTCGTTATCCTTGGACAGGATTCCTACTCTGGAAAGCATCAGACCGTCGGCTGCGGTAATCTTTCCATCTATGGCCGTACCTGGATTCTGGTTGGAGCCCACTACAAAAAAGGCGGGGCCATTGATCATCAACTCGTTCGCTCTTCCTGTAAGACTCCAGCTTCCTCCCGTATGGTTCATGCTGATAGAACCCACGTCTACGCCAAAGCCCAGCTGAGAGGCATTGATACCGCCGGTACCTCCCGCCGCATTGCCGTCTCCCCCTTTTCCGTTTTTCATCGTCTGATAAAGGGTGTCTGTAAAGTTGATGCTCTGAGACTTATAGCCCCAGGTATTCACGTTTGCAATATTGTTACCTATTACGTCCATACGTGTCTGATGGGATTTCAATCCAGCGATTGCTGAAAACATTGATCTAACCATGTTTTTTTCTATTCTCCTTTGTAACTTGTCATTTCTCTTCTCGCGCCGCTTTCCTGCCGGAATGCTTCGGATTCCGGCAAAAGCCTCCTTTACGGTCCAGCTTACATCCAGACAGCGCTGTCTATATTGGTAAATATGTTCCCTTTCATTTCATCCCTGCTGACCGTGGTTACGACCACCTTGTTCGGGATATTCACGATGTACATGCCGTTTGCGCCTATAATCAGCGTTTCCCTGGCGCCTTTTTCCCCGGCTCTATGCACCGCTTCGCTTAAGCTGTCCAGAATCTCCTCCGTCATCTCGATGCCGCGCTCTTCCATTCGTTCCGCCGCATGCTTGGAAAAACGGATTTGCTCCTTTTGCTTCAGCTTCTCGTCTAAAAGGGTCTGAAACTCGCTTCCCTTTTTCTGAACGCCCGGCTGTACGCTTCTTTCAAAGGCCGCATTTACGCCGACCTGACGTTCCAGGCGCAGGAGGGCTGCATTTTGAATCTGGCTTGTTCCATCCATTTTCTTTCCCCCGCTCTCGCTTTATAAAGCGCCCCTTCTGCTCTGAAGCAGCTCGCTCACCGTTTGTCCCTGGCCGCTTAAACCGCTGTCTTCTCCTTCATTACCGCCTGGATTTGCAGGCTCCCCGGTTTCCGGCTTCTGCACGCCTTCGCCCTCTCCGGGCTTCTGGGCGTCTCCGCCTTCTTCGGGTTTTTCAGGCTTCTCCGTTTCCGGAATTTTACCCACCGCCATCAGCTGCGACATGGTGTAAGACTTTCCGTTGATATACAAAACTGGAGTAGCGCCGGAGAAAACCACGCTTTCAACTACGCCCACCGTATTTTTCCCTGTGTACTTTCCATTGATATCAACCTCTGCCACGGTTACTTCTTTCCCTGCCATAGAAGCCGCATAGGTCGTAACAGTAACCTCCGACAGCTGGGTTATGGTCTGTATCATCTGGGACTGCACCATCTGGGCCATCATTTCACTGGTATCCATGGGATTATCCGCATCCTGGTACTTCAGCTGCGCTGCCAGAATCGTGTAAAAGTCCGTCATGGTCAGCATTCCGCCCGCCGAACTTACCGAACCGCCGTTATACTTTCCATCCCAGCCGTCTGGATGCGTGGATTGTGTGTAGTCATTCTCTGTCTTTTCTCTGTTTTTTCTGGCAGATATTCCTGTATTTTGAAAAAGCGACGCATTTCCAAATCCATTTATGCCTGTGAACATGTTCTGCCTCCTTTCTGTTCCTATACAAGTCCGAGTCTCAGCTGCTGCAGAAAGCTTTCTGATTCCTTCTTCTGCTGTCTGCGCCCGCTTTCCTCTTCCCTTTGTCCTCTGCCGTCCGCATGTCCGTCCGGATAGTCCTGACCCTGGTTTTCCTGGGCGCTTCTGTCCATCATAATTTCGGTAGGATGTCCCAGATTTGCTTCCATGATCGCTCCCAGATCCCTGGCGTGAGCGCTCAGAATTTCCGCCGTCTTGGTATTGCTGCACAAAATAGAAATCACTGCTTTTCCTTCCTGATAGGAAGCCTTAATTGTGAGCTTGCCCAACGCTTCCGGCTCAATCTGAATTTCAAACTCCGCCCTGTTCTCACGAATCCCGGAAAGGATTCTCTGGGGAAGCTCTTCTATCGTGGCCGTCTCCTTGACCTGGTTTTCAGAAGACACAAGCTTGTTTTCGGAAACTCCCTGGCTCTGGCTTTTAAACTGCGTCTGCTCTGCAGCCGCCTTTCCGGCTGTAGGTTCCAGCCCTGTGACAAAAGCCTCTTCCCTTCTGCTCTCATCCTCGCCGATCCCCGGAGCGCTGTTTTTCTCCTTCGCCGCCGTTTTTTCCAACAGCTCTGGCTGCTTCTTCTCTTCTGCCTTCTTTCCCACGCCGGGCATTTCGCCGCCATTTTGCTGTACAACTGGGTTCGGGCCTTCCTGCTGACCTGCTTTTTCTACAGTTGCCGTCTCACTGCCGAACAGGCTTTGCTGCAAAGCATCCGGCTTCTGGCTGGTCTGCTCCTGAGCAAACGGTACGCCCTGCTCCGGTGCAGCAATCATTTCCTTTCCCATTTCCTGCACGGCTCTTTCTGCCGTCAGGGCCATCGAAACCGCCTGCTGTCTGGGCTCTGTGCTCTTAAGCTGGCTCCACAAAACGCTCATCCAGGGCGCCATTCCTGCCGCGCCTGCCGCTGCATTTTGAACGCCTGACTCTGCTGGGTCTTTCCCCTGATCTCCTTCCACAGAATCTGTTTCCTGCTCCTTGGCTTCCGTATGTTCTCTTTCCGTCGTTTCCGCCTTATGCAGAGCATCTTTAAATCCCGTACTCTTTTCTGTGGAATTTTTTAATATGGGCTCCCGAAGTGTTATGAAATCACTTCCTGATACGGTACTTACCATCGTTCTCACCTCCTTTCGCCGAAGCTTTTCCTATGGTCACGAAAAGCTGTGTGAACCTGGATGCGTCTCTCGCAGACCGCCGCTTTGGTTCGAAACAAATTCCTCTATCATCTGTTCCTCGCTCTTCTGGACCGCTTGCTCGTACTCCTGAAGCTTCTTCTCTTTCAGCTTTTCGATGGACGCCGTTTCCATCCTTGCGTGTATGACTTCTTTTCGTTTGCTTTCTTCTCTGGTGCGAAGCCGCTCTATCACATCCTGCTTTTCTTCCACCTCTGTGATAATCCGCTGAAAATACCGGTCGTACATCTGAAAGGAGGCCGCGTTTAAACCGCTTTCCAGCTGCTGCTCCCTCTGTCTGGCTTTCTGCGCGTACACACCCAGAAGCTCCTGCTTTTCCTTTTCCTTATCTGCGATGGATTTGATGATCTGGGCGTGCTCGCTCTTTAAATTGTTTTCAATCTGCTCTTTATAATTCAGTACTTTGTCCAAAGGAAATTCGAATACTTTCATTCCTCATCCTTCTCTCTTCCGAATTATTTCAATAACGCTTCCATCTGTCTGCAGGCTTCCTCTAGGGTAACGGTTTCCTCGATCTCCTGGGTAAGGAAGCTGTTTACACCATTGATTTTTGACACGGCGTAATCCAGCTTTGGGTTAGCTCCTGCTTTATAGGCTCCGATGGAAATCAGATCCTCGTTTTGCTGATAAACGCTCAAAATATCGCGGATTCCTGCCGCAGTATCCCGATGCTCCTTAGAAACGATATTGGTCATCAAACGCGATATGCTGGCTCCTACGTCGATTGCCGGAAAATGTCCCTGATTCGCCAGCTTTCTGCTCAGAACGATATGTCCGTCCAAAATACCTCTTACCGTATCCGCCACCGGCTCATTGGTATCATCGCCCTCCACAAGCACCGTATACACACCGGTAATAGAGCCCTTTTCAAATTTCCCGCTGCGCTCTAAAAGCTTGGGAAACTCTGCATAAATCGAAGGCGTATATCCCCGGGCTACCGGAGGCTCACCGCTTGCAAGACCTATCTCACGCTGCGCCATGGCGAAACGGGTCAGGGAATCCATCATCAGGAGCACGTCCTTGCCCTGGTCCTTAAAGTATTCCGCAATGGTTGTGGCTACCATAGGGCATTTCATGCGAAGCATGGCTGGCTGATCGGAAGTGGCCACGATCAGGATAGAACGCTTCATACCCTCCGGTCCCAAGTCTTTCTCTATAAATTCCCTTACCTCTCTGCCGCGCTCTCCCACAAGCGCAATCACATTGATATCGGCCGTTACATTTCGGGCAATCATCCCCAGAAGCGTACTCTTTCCCACGCCGCTTCCTGCAAAGATTCCAATTCGCTGACCCTTTCCGATGGTATTGAGACCGTCGATGGCCTTTACGCCAAATTCCAGCACCTCGTCGATGGGCGGTCTGCTTAAGGGATTGATGTCGGGATTTTCCACATAATAAAATTTGGAGATAGGAAAGGCTGGTCCGTCGTCCATGGGCTTTCCAAGCGCATTGATTACCCTGCCGCGCAGGAACTCTCCCACGGGAATCTTCAGACGCTTCTTGGTATTTCTCACGAAGCTGCCTGCGCCGATTCCATTCATATTTTCATATGCCATCAGCTGAATCCGCTCTTCCCGAAATCCCACAACCTCCGCCGGAATCTGTTTCTTCTGCTCTTCATTGTAAATCATCACAATGTCGCCAATGTTTGCCGAGCCTCCGGACGCTTCCATGGACATACCCACAATATTATCAATTTTTCCGATATAACTGACTGTCTCAGCCGAGGCAATCATTCCCGGCAAATCCTTCAGCATCCCGCTTTTCCTCCATCCTACAAACGCGCGTTATTCAGAATGTCTTTCACATTTTCAATCTGTGTGGCTATGCTTGCGTCGATAATTTCATTGGGCATCTCGATGATGCAGGTTCCCTCTTCCGCTTCTTCCATCATGATGATTTTCACATTATCGGATAGCTGGGCAAGCTCCGCCAGAAACTCCCTGTCTCCGCGCAGCTCCATGCCGGCTTCCTCTCTGCCCACATAAATCTTGACCCATGCCGTCCGCTTCAGCTTATCTGTGGCCTCCAGAATCATCCGCTTGATGATTTCCGAGCTGTTTTTCAGGCTGATCCGCACGATTTTCTCTGCAACTGCAAGACTGATGTCCTTTAGTTCTTCCAGGTGCTCTTCCAGGATCTTTTCCTTGGCGTAGTCCATCTGTTTTATATAAGAAGCAATTCCCTTTTTAAAGGACTCCTCTTCCTTGCGGAAAGCAATCTCATGTTCCTCATAAGCCTGCCTTCTGCCTTCTTCCCTGCCGCTTTCATATCCTTCTTTTCTGCCCTCTTCCGCCGCTTCCTGGCGAATCTTTTCCGCCTGCTGCCTGGCCTCGTCCAAAATCTCTTTTGCATGGCGCACGCTTTTGCGGAGCATTTCGTCCGTCTGCTCCTGCACCCGCTCGAGTCTTCGAAGCTCCAGATTTCTCTGATTTTCCAGCTGCTCGCGCTCGGCGTTGTACAGCTCCTTCAGGCGCAGCTTTCCGTTTTCCTTCTCGGCGTTTTCCGCCTCACCCTCCAGGATTTCGGAAAATACGAAAGCGTCTACCTTCGGTTCCGTTTTTTCAACGGCATCATACAATAATCTCATCCTTACCACCCTTGTTCAATACCAGCTGTCCTTCTTCCTCCAGCCTACGGATTGTATTGACAATTCTCTGCTGTGCTTCTTCCACATCACGCAGCCGGACATTGATGGTAACCTCCAAATCTGCGCGTACAGACTCTGCCATTCTCGACGACATATTCCTGTAGAACAGATCTTTCATTTCCTCGCTTGCATTCTTCAATGCATACACAATATCCCGCATCTCGCATTCCCGTACAAATCTCTGAATGGTAATGCTGTCCATATTGAGAATATCTTCGAATACAAGCATTCTCTTTCTGATCTCGTCGGTAAGCTCCTGATCATGCCGATACAGCTCGTCAAAGATAAGCTTCTCATTGCTTCGATCCATATGGTTCATTACATCTGCAATGTAATCGATGCCGCCTACCGTTGTGAAATCTGTGGTCATAATGTTATCGAAATTCTTTCTAAGCCGCGCTTCCACCGCCTTGATGGCTTCCGGAGAAGCGCTCTCCATCCTGGCAATGCTGGTCACCACTGCAATTCTTTTGTCCTCCGGCAGCTCCGAAATAATCTGCGCGGCCTTTTCTGAATCCGTATAGGAAAGCACCAACGCGATTGTCTGGGGTCTCTCGTGCTGAAGAACCGTATACAAATTCTTGCTGTCCGTTTTTCGGATAAATTCAAAGGACCGATTCTTTAAATATTTGGTCACCTTATTCAGCAGCTCGCTTGCGGTGCTCTCTCCATAGGCTCTTTCCAGAACGCTTCTGGCATACTCGAGCCCTCCATCCGTCACAAACTTCTGCGTCAGACAGGTTTTGTAAAATTCATCCAGAACATGCTCCGACGCATCCGCCTCCAGTCTGCCGAGCTTTGCCACCTCCACGGTCAGCTTTTCGACATCCTCTTCTCCCAGATACTTATAAATCTGAGAAGCCTTGTCCGCTCCCAAAGCCACGATCACTGCGGCCGCCTTCTGTTCGGGCAAAAGTTTCGTCTCACTCATTTCCCGTACCTCCGCCAAGCCATTCTTTCAAAAGCTGCGCCGCAATTTCCGGATTCTGCTCCGTAAAGTCTCTTACATTCTGGCGCATCGTCATCGCTTCCTCGTTTTTAATATTTATAATCTCAGGATTGATTTCCCTGGGTTTTTCCATGACCGTCTGCGAAAGCTTCTGGTTCTTTTTCTCTTCCTTCAGCTTCTTTCGTTTCTTACGACGCGCAGACAGAAGCATGAACAGCACGATGAAAAAGAGTAGTACCGCGCATCCGATAGCGATAAGATACCAGTTCTCCTCGATTCCTTCCACAAATCTTTTGAAGGAGCTCTGCTGTACCGCAGCATCCTTTGCAAACGGTGCAAACAGAACAGTGATTTTACTGCCCTGCTCCTCCGGATCCATACCGGCCGCGTTGCCAATCAGCCCCTTCAGCTGATCCGGATTCAGCTCCCGTCCGCCGGTCACGTCGCTGTTAATGACCGCAGAAACACTCAAATCGTCAATCACACCCGGATTTCTTTCTCCCTGCTCCTTGGTCTGATTCACGAGATACTCTCTCTCAGCAGCTGACGCCGAATAGCTCTCGTCCCCTCTGCCGTTCACCGTATTGTAATTGCTGACGTCGGCATTGGTCTCCGCTCCTGCTACTCCGCCCTCAGCCCCGTTTTGCTCGCCCTGCTCGTTTTCCGTTTTCTCCTTGGAAACAATTCCCTGCTTATCCTGCTCGTCTATCTTGTCTGGAGTCGTATAGGTGATGCTTTCCCGGATCTGGCGCTCCATATTCACGCTGGCCTTTACGGCAACCCGCACATTATCAGCGCCGTAAATAGGCGCCAGCAAACTGGCAACCTTTGCCGCAATTTCGTTCTCGATCTCCTTGGCCAGCACCGAAGCGTCCTCGCTTTGAAGCCCCCCCTTCTTCTCTTCCGCCGAAAGCTCGATTCCGTTTTCATCAAAGACAGACACATTTGCCGCGTCCAACCCCGCCACACTGTGGGCCACCAGATTCTGGATACCCGCCGCGCTCTTGGGGCTGAGCGTCTTTCCCGTTTTCATCTGAACCACTACGGAGGCGGAGGTCTGCTTCTTCTCCGCTTCGCTCTGGAGCACGTATTTTTGCTCTTCTCCAAGGGCGATGGTCACCTTTGCGTCCTTTACGCCTTCAAACAGACTGATGGTAGCTCCCAGCCTGTTCTGCAGCTCATAGACCTTATAAGTATCGGCGTCCGAATCCGTCGTCATGCCGCCCGTATTATTGATAAATACATCATAGGAAAATCCGCTTTTCGGATAGCCCTCGTATGCCAAAGCCGCCCTCAGCTGATCCTCCTGCTCCTTTAAAACCACAATGTCGCCGTTGGATTTCAGCTGGTATTCTACGCCCATTTCCTGCAGCTTCTGACCGATTGCCGCAGCGTCCTCCTGTGTTACCTCGGAATATAGGACCGAATATTCTTTATGGTTTAAAACCAACGCAATGGCGACCGCTCCAACCAGCAAAGCCACCGTTCCTATCAGCAGCCATTTGCGGATCCCTTCGGGGATTTTTCCAAAAGCTCCCTTTATTTTATCCCAAACTTCACCTGTTTTTTTCTTCCACTTTTCCACTATAATCTGCCCACTTTTATCTCTTTTCTATGTTATAGAGTTATAGACTGATACGCATCAGTTCATTATAAGCGTCAAGCGCCTTGGTTCTTACCTGCGCCAAAAGCTCTATGGACAGCTGCGCCTCAGCCACAGCCGCCGTCAGCTCATGGGGCTTGTCCAGCTGTCCTGTAGCCAGCAGGTATTCTTTTTCCGAAACGGTCTGCTCTGTCTGCTTTACCGTATCAATCATCTGATTGAACATTTGCCCAAACACAGAGACGCCTTCCTTTCCCGCCGCTTCTGTCTGACCTGCCGGTTTCTGATTCAAGGTTCCAAATTGAATTGGCACAATAAATTGTCCGTCCATTCTGCTCTCTCCTAGTCCTTTTTCTTATTCCTTTTTCCTCTGTGCTTCCTGCATCAGCCCTTGATCGCCGTCCTGAGCCGGTTCCACTCTCCATTGTAAGCGTTCTGCGCATACTGATACTGCATGGCGGCTCTTGTCATCTCCACCAGCTCCGTATCCGCATTCACATTGTTGCCGTCCAGTCTTGCCGTTTCATTCTCAGTAACATGTATCTGATAGGAGACGTCCTCCAGAGCCTCCGAAAGGCTCTCTTTTCTGTCCTCCTGGGCACGGTTCAGCCTTTCCCGCAGCTCTTCCTCAAAGGTTACGTAGCGGCTCTTATAGCCTGGCGTGTCCACATTTGCAATATTATTCGCGATCACTTCCTGCTTTTTCCACAAAAAATCCATGGATTTCAACATAAGCTGCATCGAATTTCCAAAGACTTCCGACATCTTGTTTCCTCCTTCTGCCCTATATAATGGATAGCGTCAGTGTACAAGGGACAATACGCCTCATGCCGTGTAATTTCGGGCTTTTATTGCGTTATCCTCTTTTGGCGTACATCCAGTACGCCGCAATCGTCTGCCTTATAAAAACCCGAAATTTCTACGGCTGAGGTCGCAGAGTCAAGAAAGAGGCAAGATCAAAAATTGACCTTTTCTCGACCGTGTTGCCCTTTGTACACTGACACTATCTTTTCCCAAAACAAATAACAGTCTAACCCCTGTCCCTTCTGCGATCAAACTGTTACCTTATCCAATTTCATACTTTAATTCTGAACAGCCGTCTAACTGTCCTTCTGATACAATCCTCCCTCGAATTTTCTCACAACCTTTTTGGCTCACTTATACTAGTTATATGTTAGCAAATTTTTCTCATTAAATCAATATTTAAGTCATAAAACTTTCATTAAATTTCTCCCTCTGGTGGTACCTTCCTATCGTTCCTTTGGCATTT
>CAUWNO010000027.1:0-20569 GCA_963559965.1 uncultured Lachnospiraceae bacterium
TGTACGGGAACTGCCGTCCTGGAGATAAAAGACGGCGTAACAGAGTTTGAAGCTCTTTATTATCCGAATTATGATGTGGGAGAAATTTCGCTCACAATACATTTGGAATAACAAAAGAATATCAGGTGTCAGGAAAGAACTGTCTCAGGGAAGAAAGAGTCTCTGAGGCAGTTCTTTATGAAAAAAGTTTCTTTTTCACGTTGACAAATGCGAAAAACGGGTATACAATATGAAAAGTGATGCGGCACTTTAACGCGCCACAGTATTGTGGCGGAAAAGCGCCGAAAAGGAATGAGAAACGGGAGGATATACTATGAAAAAGTTACTGGTATGGATGCTGACTCTTGGAATGATTTTTTCTGTGACTGCCTGTGGAGGAAAGACGGACGACGCGGCGCAGGGAACGGCGGCGGAGTCGTCTGGCGAAGCATCAGACGGCAGTTATGTGGTAGGTATCTGCCAGCTTCAGCAGCATGAGGCTCTGGATGCGGCGACACAGGGATTTAAGGATGCGGTTACAGAGGCTCTCGGTGCAGAGAATGTAACCTTTGATGAGCAGAACGCGTCCGGTGATTCTGCGACCTGTGCGACGATTATGAATCAGTTTGTATCCGGTGGAGTAGATTTGATCCTTGCAAACGCTACGCCGGCTCTTCAGGCGGCTGTACAGAGTACGGATACGATTCCGGTTCTGGGAACCTCGGTGACGGAATACGGTGTTGCCCTTGATATTCAGGATTTTAACGGAACAGTGGGAGGAAACGTATCAGGAACCTCCGATCTTGCCCCTCTCGATCAGCAGGCGGCGATGCTTCAGGAGCTTTTCCCCGATGCAAAAAAGGTCGGTCTTCTGTACTGCTCGGCGGAAGCAAATTCCCAGTATCAGGTAGATACGGTGCAGAAATACCTGGAAGAGCTTGGATATGCCTGCAGCCAGTATTCTTTCTCTGATTCCAATGATCTGTCGGCTGTTGCGACGACAGTAGCAGGAGAGTGCGATGTGGTATATATTCCGACGGACAATACGGCGGCGTCCAATACAGAGATTATCCGGAATATCATGGAGCCGGCAGGCGTTCCGGTAGTTGCCGGAGAAGAAGGAATCTGCAAAGGCTGCGGCGTTGCGACGCTTTCTATCAGCTACTATGATCTGGGTGTTGCCACAGGCAAGATGGCGGCAAGAATTCTGAGCGGCGAGGCAGATATTTCTGAGATGCCGATTGAGTACGCTCCGCAGTTTACAAAGAAATATAATCCGGAACTGGCAGAGGCTATGGGAGTTTCCATTCCAGAAGATTATACGGCGATTGAAGCCGAATAAGGTAGAGTCGAATCTGTCTGAAGTATAAAAGAATTCCAGTCAGAAAGCGGTAAGAAGGGGTTCCCTTTTAGCCGCTTTTTGATCTAAGGGAATTATGAAAGGGAGGAAAACAAAGGTGGAGATTATGAAGTTTATCAACGCCCTGCCGGGTCCCTGCGCACAGGGTCTTATCTGGGGAATCATGGCTATCGGGGTGTATATTACCTACAAGGTTCTTGATTTGGCTGACCTTACGGTAGACGGAACGATGGCTACGGGAGGAGCCGTCTGTATTGTGATGATGCAGAGCGGCTATTCTGTAGAGGTTTCCCTTCTGGCTGCGTTTGCGGCAGGAATGCTGGCAGGTCTGGTGACAGGGCTTTTTCATACGGCAATGGGAATTCCGGCGATTCTGGCAGGGATTCTGACACAGCTTGGACTCTATTCCGTAAATCTGCGGATTATGGCAGGCAAAGCGAATCAGGCTCTTGCATTTGGAAAGTATGACCAGATAGTCTCCCTTCGCTGGGTGAAAGGCGTTCCCTTTTACCAGAACACGAACTTTGTTGCCGCTGTTTTTGTCCTTGTACTGATTGCCGTTCTCTACTGGTTTTTCGGAACAGAGATTGGCTGCGCTATTCGGGCGACCGGAAATAATGAGCGCATGTCGAGGGCACAGGGAATCAACACCAATATAAGCAAACTCATCGGGCTGATGCTCTCCAATGGAATCGTAGCCCTGTCAAGCGCTCTGTATGCCCAGTATAACGGCTTCGCGGATGTCAATGCAGGACGAGGCGCGATTGTCATCGGTCTGGCAGCCGTGATTATCGGAAACGTCATTTTCGGAAAAATAAGCCGCAATTTTGCGTTTAAACTCTTTTCTGTAGTGCTCGGCGCGATTGTTTACTGGATCGTATATCAGGCTGTGATTATGCTCGGTATGGAAGCTAACGACATGAAGCTGATTTCCGCTCTCGTAGTTGCTGTATTCCTGGCGATTCCGTATCTGAAAAGAAAATATTTTTCAAAGCCTGTAAGAAAGGGAGGTGCGTCTCATGCTTAAGCTGGAAGAGATCTGGAAGACCTTTAACGTAGGCACGGTTAATGAGAAGACAGCCTTAAGCGGGCTTTCGCTTCAGCTGAATGAAGGCGATTTTGTGACAGTAATCGGAGGAAACGGAGCCGGAAAATCAACGATGCTGAATGCGGTGGCAGGCGTGTGGCCTGTAGATGAGGGAAATATTTATATCGATAACGTAAATGTGACGAAGCTTCCGGAGCATAAGCGCGCCCAGTATCTTGGAAGGGTGTTTCAGGACCCCATGACAGGAACGGCGGCAGGAATGCAGATTCAGGAAAATCTGGCGCTTGCGGCAAGGCGCGGAAAATTCCGTTTTCTCAGTAAGGGGATTACGCAGAAGGAACGTGATTTTTACAGAGAGCGCCTCTCTTCTCTGGGACTGGGACTGGAGGATCGCATGACGAGTAAGGTTGGTCTTCTTTCGGGAGGACAGCGTCAGGCGCTGACGCTTCTTATGGCTACGCTGAAAAAGCCTCGTCTGCTTCTTCTTGACGAGCATACGGCGGCTCTCGATCCGAAGACTGCCGCAAAGGTTCTGGAGGCTACAGACAGGATTGTGGGCGAAGATAAGCTGACGACGCTTATGATTACCCATAATATGAAAGATGCGATTGCTCATGGAAACCGCCTGATTATGATGTACGACGGTCATGTGATTTACGATGTGTCGGGCGAGGAGAAGAAAAATCTCAAGGTATCGGATCTTCTGGAAAAGTTTGAGCAGGCAAGCGGCGGAGAGTTTGCAAATGACAGAATGATGCTTGCCTGAGGCAGTTTTCATTGACAAGAAAAGCAGAAATTGCTACAATTCAGAGTAATAAAAAAGATGGCGAGGGGTATAAAGATGAGAAAAGTTGTATTTTCTATTCTGGTAGATAATACCTCCGGTGCACTGAGCCGTATCGCAGGGCTTTTCAGCCGCCGGGGATATAATATCGACAGCCTGACAGTAGGAGCGACAGCCGATCCGCGTTATTCCCGGGCGACGGTAGTTGCCAAGGGAGACGAGGTCATTCTTCAGCAGATCGAGAATCAGCTGAACAAGCTCGTGGATGTGATTGATATCAAGAGACTGGAGCCGGAGACGTCTATCTGCAGAGAGCTGATTCTTATTAAGATCCGGGTAGATGAGGAAAACCGTCAGTCGGTAATTGCTGTGGCGAATATTTTCCGCGCGAAGGTTGTCGATGTGGCAAAAGGCTCTCTTGTGATTGAGCTGACAGGAAACCAGTCGAAGATTGAAGCGTTTATCGATCTGCTCAGCGGTTACGAGGTTCTGGAGCTTGCAAGAACAGGAATAACCGGTCTTTCAAGAGGAACTTTCGACGTGAAGCTGTATGACGAGAACGGGAAGCTGATTGATTACGACGTGGACTGAGACGGGAAGCGGATATTTTCAGTCAGATAGGAGAGAAAATATTTTCGGGTAAGAGAAAATGTTTCCGGATAATGGATAAGAGGAAATGTTTTCAGGTAAGAGGAAATGTTTTCAGATGAGAGGAAATACTTCTCAGAATTGAGAGTAAGCATAAAAAACAAGACGGAGGAACAGGAAAATGGCAAAAATATTTTATCAGGAAGACTGTAATCTTTCTCTTCTGGAGGGAAAGACGATTGCGGTAATCGGTTACGGAAGCCAGGGACATGCGCAGGCTCTGAATGCGAAGGAATCCGGCTGCAACGTGATTATCGGACTTTACGAGGGAAGCAAGTCATGGGCGCGTGCAGAGGCGCAGGGATTTGAAGTATATACAGCGGCAGAGGCTGCAAAGAGAGCCGACATTATTATGATTCTGATTAATGACGAGCTGCAGGCTTCCATGTACAAAAAGGATATTGAGCCGAATCTGGAAGAGGGCAATATGCTGATGTTCTCTCACGGTTTCAATATTCACTTTAACCAGATTGTGCCGCCGAAGAATGTTGACGTAACGATGATCGCGCCGAAGGCTCCGGGTCATACGGTAAGAAGCGAATACCAGGCAGGAAAGGGTACGCCCTGTCTCGTAGCCGTTCATCAGGACGCTACAGGAAAGGCTCTGGAGTATGCGCTGGCATACGGTCTCGCTATCGGCGGAGCAAGAGCGGGAATTCTTGAGACGACCTTCCGTACAGAGACAGAGACAGACCTCTTTGGAGAGCAGGCAGTGCTTTGCGGCGGCGTATGCGCTCTGATGCAGGCAGGTTTCGAAACTCTTGTGGAAGCAGGCTATGATCCGAGAAACGCATACTTTGAGTGTATTCATGAGATGAAGCTTATCGTAGATCTGATTTATCAGTCCGGCTTCGAGGGTATGCGCTACTCCATTTCCAATACGGCAGAGTACGGCGATTACATTACAGGACCGAAGATTATCACAGAGGATACAAAGAAGACGATGAAGAAGATCCTCAAGGATATTCAGGACGGTACGTTCGCAAAAGATTTCCTTCTCGATATGTCCGCGGCAGGCGGTCAGGCTCACTTTAAGGCGATGAGAAAGCTGGCGGCAGAGCATCCCTCTGAGAAGGTAGGAAAGGAGATCCGCAAGCTTTACAGCTGGAACGGTCAGGATAAGCTTCTGGATAACTAAAGCATATGGAAGGTTGGAGCAGAAAAATTTATCTGAAACTGCGAAAACCTGTGGAGGAGGACCACTGTTCTTTACAGGAGCGGCTTTTAAACGCCCTGAAGGACAGCGGTCCTTTTAAGCAGGAAAAAGACGCAGGAATCCGAATTTCTCCTTCTGTGCTTCAGGAGGCAGGAGAGATCTGTGCTCAGGCAGACTGGAAGGTGACGGCATGTCTCGGTTTTGACGGATGGAACTGGGAGCTTCTCGGACTGGAGCCGGGGAATACGGAAAAAGAGCATTACGGTCTCTGCGCAGATCTGGGAAGCACCACGATCATCATGGATCTTGTGGATCTTTCCACAGGGGAACTTGTGGCGGAAGAGAGCATTTTCAATCCGCAGATTGCATGGGGAGAAGATATTCTCACAAGGATTTTTTATACAAAGGATCAGCCGGAGCACAGAAAAGAGCTGCAGCGTGCCACGGCAGAGGGATTTGGGAAGCTGATGGAAGCATTGGAAGAGAAGACGGGAAAAGACCCTTTTTCCTGTTCTATGCTTGTGATTTCCGGGAATACAACGATGGTTCATTTTCTTTTGGGGCTAGACGCATTCGGAGTTTTTCAGTCCCCCTACGCTGTGGAGACGCTGGCTCCAGACGTGTGCCGCGCCCGGGAGCTTGGGATTCCCATGCGCGGCTTCGTTTACTGCTGTCCGGCGATGGAAAATTATCTGGGCGGCGATATTGTAAGCGGAATGCTGGCAACAGAGATACCGGATCGGGAAGAGATAAGCGTTTTTCTGGACGTGGGGACGAACGGGGAGCTTGTGGTGGGCAATAAGGACTTCCTTCTTGCCGGAGCGGGAGCGGCAGGACCGGCGCTGGAAGGCGGTACGGTTCAGACGGGAATGCGGGCTGAAAAAGGAGCTGTCGACCGTGTGACGACGGAAGAAGGAAGGCTTCAGTGCCATGTGCTTGGAGAAGGGGAGGCAAAGGGTATCTGCGGCTCCGGCATTGTAGACTTGCTGTCAGAGCTTTTTTTAAACGGCTGGATCGATCTCAGGGGAAAGTTTCGTGAGGATGCTCCCGGAGTAAAAATGCTTTCCCTTAAGGAAGGAGCAGAACCGGAATATGCAGTGGAGTATGCGCCTGGTCTTTTTTTCGGACAGAGGGATATCCAGGAGTTTCTCAGCACGAAGGCTGCGGCTATGACAATGGTCGAGTATATGATGAATCTTATCGGGCTTACGATGAAGGACGTAGGGCGTTTCTATGTGGCGGGAGCGTTCGGAACGCATATTGACAAGGAGGCTGCCGTTACCATAGGGCTTTATCCGGATATCGAACGGGATAAAATTATTTCTCCGGGCAATACGTCTCTTCTGGGAGCCAGAAAGCTTCTGCTCGACCGTTCACTTAAGGACAGGGCAAAGGAGATTATCGGTCGTATGCAGTATGTGCAGTTTGGCGCGGTAGAGGATTTTATTCAGCTTATGGCGGCTGCAAAAGCGATTCCCCACACAGACCTTAAGCGTTTTCCGTCGGTTGAGCGCCGTCTGGAGGAGAGAAGTAAGGGAGACTTATGATTACGATTCTGAAAATCGGAACAGCTGTGATTTTTGCAGTGTTCTATATCCGGCTTCTTCTTTGTCCTGTCCGGGATATTCCCGGCGTCAGCTTCCGGGCGCGTTTTATGATGGGAGGAAGAAGGAGCATATACTGGGGGCTGTATGCCTGCGTTGTCTGGGTGTTTTTTCTTTTCCTGATCTGGAATGAAAAGCTTTCTGTTTTTGCAGAGCAGAGTACGGCGGTCAAAATTCTGGAAAGCGTGCTGGGTATATTGGGCGCCCTGCTCCTTATCGGGGGAGGAAGTCTTCGCATTTTTTTCACGTCGAGGAGGCTTTCTGTTGTCTGGCGTCTTGCTCTTTTGATGACATGGTGGATTCCGGTTATAAACCTTGCGATTCTTCTCTTTGCCTGCCGTCTTGTGTATGAGGAGTATGACTGCGAGAGAGAACGGGCGCGGATAAGAAATGTCCGGAAGGAATCTGATGTCTGCGCGACAAAGTATCCTTTTCTTCTCGTACACGGCATTGGCTTTCGGGATCTGAGGTATTTTAACTACTGGGGACGGATTCCGGCAGAATTAAAAAGAAACGGAGCAGCCGTCTATTACGGCAGTCAGGAAGCGTTTGGAACGATTGCATATAACGGCGAGGAGATACGCAGAAGGATTCTTGCGATCTGCCGGGAGACAGGAGCGGAAAAGGTCAATATTATCGCCCACTCCAAAGGCGGGCTGGACGCCCGGTACGCGATCTCGGCGCTTGGAATGGGAGAGCGGGTAGCTTCGCTTACGACAATGAATACGCCGCATCGGGGCTGTCGCTTTGTGGACTATGCCTGCTGTCTTCCGGATGGATTTTACCGTTTTGTCGCCGGATGCTTTGACAGAACCTTTGCAAAATTCGGAGATAAAAATCCTGATTTTTATACGGCGACGCATCAGTTTGCCACAAAGGCAAGCGAGGAATTTAACAGAGCAGTGCCGGACGTCCCAGGTGTATATTACCAGAGCTATACATCGAAAATGCGCGGTATGTTCAGTCATCTGCTGCTTTCAGTTCCGTACTGCATGATAAAGCCGCTGGAGGGAGACAACGACGGTCTGGTCAGCGTGGACTCTGCAAAATGGGGAGAATTCCGCGGCGTATTTTCCAGCGGAAGACTCCGGGGCATCTCCCATGGAGATATTATCGATCTTACAAGGCAGGATTACCGCGGCTTTGATGTGCTTGAGACGTATGTGGCGATTGTTTCTGAACTTAAGGGAAAGGGGTTTTAAGACGTCGCGCAGAGCTTGTACTTTTTAGTAGAAAATATTAAATTTGCACTTTTCAACAACGCGATTTTCTGATAAGATAGCGTCAGTGTATCAGGGAGTTTTCCCTGTGCGCTGGCGCTATTGCTGTTCAGTAAAGACAGGAGGAGTAGAATCTATGTGTGGAATTGTAGGATTTGTAGGAAACCGTCAGGCTGCGCCCGTTCTTCTGGAGGGTCTTTCCAGACTGGAGTACCGGGGATATGATTCGGCAGGACTTGCAGTAAGGGACGGATCGGGCGGAATAGAGATTGTAAAGGCGAAAGGCAGACTGAAGGCTTTGTATGAAAAGACAAATGGGGGACAGGCGCTGAAAGGAGGCTGCGGCATCGGACATACGCGCTGGGCAACGCACGGAGAACCCTCCGAGACAAACGCGCATCCGCATTGCAGTGAGGACGGTTCTGTCGTAGGCGTTCACAATGGGATTATCGAAAATTATCAGGAGCTGAAGCAGAAGCTTTTAAAGCACGGCTACCACTTTTACTCAGATACGGATACAGAGGTGGCTGTAAAGCTGGTGGATTATTACTACAGAAAATATCTGGGAACGCCTGTAGATGCGTTGAACCACGCGATGGTCCGGATACGGGGATCTTATGCGCTGGCAGTGATGTTCCGGGATTTCCCGGAAGAGATCTATGCGGCGAGAAAGGACAGCCCGATGATCCTTGGCGTGGCGGAAGGAGAGGCTTATCTTGCCTCGGATGTTCCGGCTATTTTAAATCATACGAGAAAGGTCTATTATATCGGAAATCTGGAAATCGGACGGCTCAGAAAAGACAGTATCACCTTTTACAATCTTGACGGAGATGAGATAGAAAAGGAGCTTACCGAGATTACATGGGATGCGCAGGCCGCGGAGAAGGCAGGCTACGAGCATTTTATGATGAAGGAAATTCATGAACAGCCGCGTGCGGTGCAGGATACGCTGAATTCTGTGATTCGGGACGGAAAGATTGAGCTTGACGATATGGGTCTTTCGGGAGATGAGATCCGCAAGATACAGGATATCTGTATGGTAGCCTGCGGTTCTGCCTATCATGCGGCTGTTTCGGCGCAGTATGTGATAGAAGATCTGGCAGGAATTCCTGTACGCACAGAGCTGGCGTCAGAGTTTCGCTACAGGAAGCCCCTTTTGAAGGAGGATACCCTTGTCATCATTATCAGTCAGTCAGGCGAGACGGCAGACAGTCTTGCTGCACTCAGAGAGGCTAAGGCGCGTGGCGTCCGGACGCTGGCGATTGTCAATGTGGTCGGATCGTCTATTGCCCGGGAGGCGGACAGCGTTTTCTATACTCTGGCGGGACCGGAGATTGCCGTGGCAACGACAAAGGCGTACAGCACTCAGCTGATTGCCTGCGATATTCTGGCTGTTCAGTTTGCAAAGGAAAGAGGAAGGCTGGAGGAAGGAGCATACGAAAGACTGATTGAGGAGCTTTTGAAAATCCCGGAGAAAATCAGCCGTGTTTTGCAGGACAAAGAAAGAATCCAGTGGTTTGCAGCAAAGCAGGCGGCGGCACGGGATGTCTTTTTCATCGGCAGAGGTATCGATTATGCGATTTCCATGGAAGGAAGCCTGAAAATGAAGGAGATCAGCTATATCCATTCGGAAGCGTATGCAGCAGGCGAACTGAAGCATGGTACGATAAGTCTTGTGGAAGACGGTACGCTTGTGGTTGGAATTCTGACTCAGGGAAGCCTGTACGAAAAGACAGTGAGCAACATGGTAGAGTGTAAGAGCAGAGGCGCTTACCTTATGGGGCTTACGACCTACGGACATTACAATATGGAGGATACGGCTGATTTTGTCACTTATATTCCGAGAACAGATGAACATTTTACGGCCTCTCTGGCAGTAGTCCCCCTTCAGCTTCTGGGATATTATGTCTCGCTGGCAAGGGGACTCGACGTAGATAAGCCGCGCAATCTGGCGAAGAGTGTGACGGTAGAGTAAAAAGAATCTATAATTTTTTTGGCGGCGGCTATTTCAGAGCCGCCGTCAGTTCGTCAAGAAGAGGAGGGCAGGCTTCGTTCTGACGCCATACGACGCCGATCTCACGGGGAAGCATACGGAAGGGGAAGGGAATCTCAAGAAGAGAGCCATTCTCCAGATCGCGGCGTACAAACTCGCGGATAACGCCGGCGATACCCAGCCCGACCCGTGCAAAATCAATCAGAAGATCCATAGAGGTGATTTCAAGAAGATGCTCCGGAAAGAGAGCTTCCTCTTTCAAATGACGGTCAAGATACTGGCGCGTCATATTTTCCTGATCGAGAAGCATCAGAACGCCGTTCTTTAAAAGGGCAGGAAAGTTGGAAGCAAGAAGAGGGGAGGAGCTTTTCTTCCCAAGGAGCGGCTTAAGGGAGTCAAGATAGACAGAAGATGCGGCGAAGGTATCCTGGATTTCCATAACCGGAGTAAATTGCAGGGAATGAAGCTGGGAGGGTTTTCCGGTGAGTCCCAGATCGAGATCGCCGCTTTCCAGCATTTTCAGGGTATGTCCGGCAGACTGACAGGAGATGGTCACATGAAGATGGGGATGCTGGCGGATAAAATCAGAAAGAACGGGCAGAAGGACGTATTTGCAGAGCGTAGAGCTTACGCCGATGCGAAGCTGTTCTTTTCCGAAGCGCTGCCGAAGCTTCAACTGATTTTCAGCGTTTTCCAGAGTCTGAAAGGCAGTCTTTACATGGGAGAACAAAAGCTCTCCGTCCTCGGTAAGCTGTACGCCCCTCGAAGAACGCAGAAAAAGCGGTGTGCCGACACTTTGCTCCAGCCGGTGAATCGATTTGCTTACAGCTGGCTGACTGATGAAAAGCTCGTCTGCGGCGCGTGAAATAGTTCCGCAAAGAGCGACAGTGTAAAAGATGCGGTAAAGAGAAAGATTCTGGTTCATGGAGTCCTCCTGTCAATATCATAACTTGTAGTTATAACTAATATATATAATATGTATTTTAATTATATCAATACTTGTGGTAGAATACAAGAAAAGAAGATGGAAGAAGCTTTACAAAAAAGGAGAGAACAGTATGGGAATGACAATGACGCAGAAAATTCTGGCGGCGCACGCAGGACTTTCGGAGGTAAAGGCGGGACAGCTGATAGAGGCGGATCTGGATCTGGTTCTGGGAAATGATATTACGACTCCGGTGGCAATCCGTGAGATGGAAAAGCTGAATAAGCAGACAGTTTTTGATAAGGAGAAGATTGCTCTTGTCATGGACCATTTTATTCCGAATAAGGATATCAAATCGGCGGAAAACTGCAAATGCGTCCGAGAATTTGCCTGCCGTCAGGAGGTAAAAAATTATTTTGACGTCGGAGAGATGGGAATCGAGCATGCCCTTCTTCCGGAAAAGGGGCTGACGGTGGCAGGAGACTGCATTATAGGAGCAGACTCTCACACCTGTACCTACGGCGCGCTCGGCGCATTTTCCACAGGCGTGGGAAGTACCGATATGGCGGCGGGCATGGCTACGGGAAAGGCGTGGTTTAAAGTACCTTCGGCAATTAAATTTAATCTTGTGGGAAAGCCCGGGAAATGGGTCAGCGGCAAGGATGTAATCCTTCACATTATCGGAAAGATCGGCGTGGACGGCGCTCTCTATAAGTCTATGGAGTTTACGGGAGAAGGGGTGTCTGCCCTGTCGATGGACGATCGGTTCACGATTGCGAATATGGCGATTGAAGCCGGCGGAAAGAACGGAATTTTCCCGGTGGATGAAAAGACGAGAGCTTATATGAAGGAACATTCTGCCCGTCCCTATAAGGAATATGAGGCGGATGAGGACGCACAGTATGACGAAGAATATACCATCGATCTGAGTGCTCTGGAGCCTACGGTTGCATTTCCCCACCTTCCTGAGAACACAAAGACGATCAGTGAGATCACAGAGGAAGTGGTGATTGACCAGGCCGTTATCGGTTCCTGCACAAACGGAAGAATGGACGATCTGCGCACAGCTGCGGCTGTCCTGAAGGGAAGAAAGGTGAAAAAAGGTATCCGCTGTATCGTGATTCCCGGAACACAGAAGATTTATCTGGACGCGATGGAGGAAGGGCTTCTGAAGATTTTCCTGGAGGCGGGAGCTGTAGTCAGCACTCCGACCTGCGGTCCCTGTCTGGGCGGCTATATGGGAATTCTGGCAGCAGGAGAACGGTGCGTGTCCACGACAAACAGAAACTTTGTGGGACGCATGGGACATGTGGATTCCGAGGTCTATCTGGCAAGCCCGGCAGTGGCGGCAGCCAGCGCGGTAACAGGAAAAATATCGGCTCCCGGAGAGCTTGGTTTATAGGAGGAGTAAGATGCAGGCAAAAGGAACTGTGTTTAAATACGGAGACAATGTAGATACGGACGTGATTATACCAGCCAGATATCTGGCGATTGCCGATCCGAAGGAGCTGGCAGAACACTGTATGGAGGATATTGATAAGGACTTTGTACACAGAGTAAAGCCGGGAGACATTATGGTGGCAAAGAAGAATTTCGGCTGCGGCTCTTCCCGCGAACACGCGCCTCTTGTGATTAAGGTGTCCGGCGTGTCCTGCGTGATAGCGGAGACCTTTGCAAGAATCTTCTACCGGAATGCAATCAATATCGGGCTTCCGATTATAGAATGTCCGGAAGCTGCTGAGGATATCGCAGACGGCGACGAGGTTGAGGTTGATTTTGACAGCGGAATGATTTACAACCGTACGACAGGAAAATCTTATCAGGGGCAGGCGTTTCCTGAGTTTATGCAGCGTATTATCCGTGCGGAAGGTCTTATCAATTATATCAACGAACAGAAATAGACAGCCGGGTAAGCCTGTCTTTCCTTACGGCGAAGGCGGGAGGAAGAGAGGAAGCTTCGGCGGATAAAAGGTAAAGGAAAAGAAACAGATGATCAGCAGAAGCAGGAAGGCATAGTTTGCCAGAAGGGGCAGATGAAGCGAAGGACAGCGTACCTCGAAAAACCGGGAGACGCAGAAGGTAAGAAGGACGCTCAGAATAAAGATAAGAATATCAGCCCACAGAAAATGATGCCCTGTGATTCCTGTGTAGGTAAAATAAGAGGCTGCGATAAAAAACATGCCGAGGCAGACAGAGACGAGACGTGCTGTCAGAAAGCTTCCGGACGTCTTGAAAAGCACAAGGATTTCAAACAGGGTGTAGACAAAGACGGGAAAGAACAGCAGCTTTAAGTGTTCCCAGACAGATTCGTTGACAGGGGAAAAAAGGGCGGCGAAGGGATTCTGCCCGCTCCACTTATAGAAAAAATGAAGCAGCGTTCCTACAGCCAGCGTAAAAATAATTCCACAAAGAAGATTGAGATCTTCCCGAATCTTCATTACGATACCTCCTTATGTGTCCATGCGTGATTCATGACAAAAATAATAATAAAAAAATTTTTTCTATCAAAAGTATTTTTGGTCGATTTAGCAGGCATTATTCACGAGGAGGATAAAAAAGGAAGGAAAATACAAAAAGAGTAACAAAATAAAGGCGGAGCGGTTGACGTTCCTCCGTACGGTCATTATAATGGCAGTATATGAACAGATTAAGAGATTGTGCAGTTGTGCTGGGATTGGCGGGCATGATTTTAATGGCGTCCGCCGATACAAAGGATGCAGAGGCAAAGGAAAACATCTCTTACAAATGTGAAATGCTGCCGGCAGGAAGGATGGCTGCAGAGAAGACGCAGGCGTGCCGGATGCAGATTGAGGAAAAACAGATTCAGGCAGAACAGATTGAGCCAGAACAGAGCGAGGCAGAACAGATTGAGCCAGAACAGATCGAAGCAGAGCAGATCGGAGCAGAACAGGTAAAGGATGCAGAAGAGCCTGCCGTGATTTATGAGTTGTCAGAGGAGGATTATGACGCGCTTCTGCGTATTGTCGAGGCAGAAGCGTCGGGAGAAGATATCAGAGGACGGATGCTGGTGGCAAACGTCGTTTTAAACCGGGTGGAGAGCGGCTGCTTTCCGGATACGGTAAGAGAGGTCGTATACCAGCGTGAAGGAGGCAGGGCGCAGTTTTCGCCCGTGGCGACGGGGAAGATAGATCGCGTGACAGTGTCCGGAGCGACAAAAGAGGCGGTGGACCTTGCCCTTCAGGGCGAGGACGAGTCGGAGGGAGCGCTTTATTTTATGGCTCCGGAGTATGCCGACGCAGGAAACAGACGCTGGTTTGAAGAAAATCTGACGCTGCTTTTTGCCTACCACGGGCATGAATTTTATGCTTGACAGATTCTGTCTGTTTTGCTATTCTTAAACACAAGATATTTGATAAATGCGAAGATGAGGAGTAGTACGATTCCCTCGGAGTTCAGAGAGCTGCCGGACGGTGCGAGACAGCGGAAGAGAGAGTGGGAACTGACCTCAGAGCGGCTGTCCGAAATTTATGGCAGAGGCAGTGAGCCGACGGCATGGAAAGTAGATGCAGACGGAGCCCGACCGTTACAGCGGGAAGGATATAAGATCCGCAGGAGCGGGTTCGTATCCCATAAGAGTATGAACTGTGTTCATAAAACTGGAGTGGTACCGCGTAAGATGTACAGAATCTTCCGTCTCCGGTGGCAGAAGCCGCCGGATGCGGAAGTTTTTTTATATAACAGAAGTTTTCTGTTATGTAACACCTCCGTGCAGCAGGGAATACCAGATTGCATGAAAGCGTAAAGGAGAGAAAAATTATGATGGATTACAGAAAGTATCAGAGACAGTATTTTCTTCCCCCGTATCCTTGTATGAAATGGGCGGAAAAGGACTATGTGGAAAAGGCTCCAGTATGGTGCAGCGTGGACTTAAGAGACGGAAATCAGGCGCTTGTAGTTCCCATGACGCTGGAACAGAAAATAGGCTTTTTCAAGCTTCTCTGCAAGGTCGGCTTTAAAGAGATTGAAGTGGGATTTCCTGCTGCCTCCGAGACAGAGTATGTATTTTTGAGAACGCTTATCGAACAGAATCTGATTCCGGACGATGTGACGATTCAGGTGCTTACGCAGGCAAGAGAGCATATTATTCGCAAGACCTTTGATGCTCTGCGCGGAGCAAAGCAGGCGATTGCCCATGTATACAATTCTACCTCGGTAGCCCAGAGGGAGCAGGTTTTCCACAAATCAAAGGAAGAGATTTTGAAAATAGCCGTAGACGGGGCTGCGCTCCTGAAAAAGCTGGCAGCCGAGACAGAGGGCAATTTCCGCTTCGAGTACAGCCCGGAGAGCTTCACGGGAACGGAGCCGGAGTATGCGCTGGAGGTGTGCAACGCAGTTCTCGACGTCTGGAAGCCCGAGGCAGATAAGAAAGCAATTATCAATCTTCCTGTGACGGTAGAGCATTCCATGCCGCACGTCTATGCAAGCCAGATTGAATACATCCATGAAAACCTGAAATACAGAGACAATGTCATTCTCTCTCTTCATCCGCACAACGACAGAGGCTGCGGAGTTGCCGATACGGAAATGGGAATTCTGGCAGGCGCGGACCGCGTTGAGGGTACGCTTTTTGGAAACGGCGAGAGAACGGGTAATGTCGATGTGGTGACGCTTGCGATGAATATGTATTCGCAGGGAGTCGATCCCATGCTTGACTTTGGAAACATGCCGGAGATCTGCGAGGCTTATGAGAAGTATACGGGAATGAAGATCAACGAGAGAAGCCCGTACGCAGGAGCGCTGGTATTTGCAGCATTTTCCGGTTCCCATCAGGATGCTATCGCAAAGGGAATGCATTACCGTGCCGAGAACGATCCGGAGCACTGGAACGTTCCCTATCTGCCCATCGATCCGACGGATGTAAGCCGCAACTACGATGCAGATGTAATCCGAATCAACAGCCAGTCGGGAAAAGGCGGCGTAGGCTACATTCTGGAGCACAATTTCGGACTGAATCTTCCGGCAAAGATGCGGGAAGCTATGGGATATGCGGCGAAGGACGAATCCGACCACAGAAACAAAGAGCTTCTGCCCGAGGAAATCTTCGAGCTTTTCAAGAAAAAATTCGAGGGCATTACTTCGCCGTACTGTATTACAGAGATGCATTTCAAACAGGAAAACGGTATCACGGCAGAGGTGCATACGCAGTTTGAGGGAAGAAAGGAAGTTACCTGTGCGGAAGGAAACGGCCGTCTCAATGCGGTAAGCAACGCCCTGAAAAAATGCTTTGGTCTTCAGTACAGCCTTGTAACGTATCAGGAGCATGCTCTTGAGCAAAGCTCAAGCTCCCGCGCTATCGCCTACGTGGGAATTCAGAATACGGAAGGAAAGATATTTTGGGGAGCAGGCGTGGATTCGGACATCATTCACGCATCAGTCGACGCGCTTGTGACAGCGATTAACAATATGGTGCAGGCAGGGAAATAGTATGAAAATCGGACTGATACAGATGGACCCTCTGTGGGAAAACAAAGAGGGAAATTTTGAAAAAGCGGAGTCCTTTTTAAGACAGGCAAAGGCGCAGAACGTAAGTTTTGCGCTTTTTCCTGAGATGAGCATGACGGGTTTTTCCATGCATCCGGAAAAAATCGGAGAGAGAAAAGAGAATTCGGAGACGCTGCGGTTTTTTTCGGAGAAGGCTGCCCTTTACCAGCTTTTTATCGGGATAGGTTATGTGGAATACTGCGAACCGAAATCCTTTAACCGCTACGCCGTATTTTCTCCGTCGGGAGAGCTTCTGGCAGATTATAAAAAAATTCATCCGTTTACCTTTGGAACGGAGGCTGTCCATTATGCCGGGGGAGACGAAGTCGTGTGTTTCAGAGCGGGAACATGGACGGTGTCTCCGTTTATCTGCTACGATTTACGTTTTCCGGAGATCTTTCAGGCAGTGTCAGACAGGGCGCAGCTGATTGTCGTGCCAGCCAACTGGCCTTCCGACAGAAAAGAACATTTTGAGACGCTTCTTAAGGCGAGGGCGATAGAAAATCAGTGTTATATAGCCGGAATCAACCGTACAGGACATGCCAGGACGCTTTCTTACAGCGGCGGATCGATGGTTGTGGATCCCCTCGGACGCGTCGCGGCAAAGGCGGGAGAAGGAGAAGAGATTCTTACGGCAGAGCTTGACTGGGATATGGTCGAAAAATACAGGCAGGTCTTTCCGATGAAGTCGGACCGCAGACCGGAGCTTTACAGAAGGCTGTAATGCAGCTTTGCAGAAGACTATAATTAAAAAACTTCACAAGGAAGCTTCACAGAAGGCGCAATAAGTGTGGACGGCGCATTCAGGACATGCTATAATAATCTGAATACATGCCTTCAGGAGGCAATTTTAGAAAAAAGGGGTAGGACTATGGACTTATTATATAAGAGCACCAGAGATTCCAGCGTACAGGTGACAGCATCCCAGGCGATTCTTCAGGGACTGTCTGCGGACGGAGGTCTTTTCGTTCCCAATGAGATTCCGAAGCTCGATCTTACGGTTGACGAGCTGGCAAAAATGAGTTATCAGGAGACGGCGTACGCTGTAATGAGCAAATTTCTTACAGATTATACCGAGGAAGAACTCAAAGACTGTATCGCAAAGGCTTATGATGAAAAGTTTGATACGGAGGAGATAGCACCTCTTGCAAGGGCGGACGGAGCTTATTTCCTGGAGCTTTATCACGGAGCAACGATTGCCTTTAAGGATATGGCGCTCTCGATTCTCCCGCATCTTATGACGGCTGCTGCAAGAAAGAATCAGATAAAAAATGAAATTGTGATACTGACGGCGACTTCAGGCGATACAGGAAAGGCTGCCCTTGCCGGCTTTGCAGACGTTCCGGGCACGCGCATCATGGTCTTCTACCCGAAAAACGGCGTAAGCCCGATTCAGGAAAAGCAGATGGCAACGCAGAAGGGCGCGAATGTAAAGGTAGTCGGCATACACGGCAATTTTGACGACGCCCAGAGCGGAGTGAAAGCGCTGTTTGGAGACGAGGCTCTGAAAAAAGAGATGGAGGCGTCAGGCTTCCAGTTTTCATCAGCCAATTCTATCAATATCGGACGTCTTGTACCGCAGATTGTGTACTATGTTTATGCGTATGCGAAGCTTTACGCGAACGGTGAGATAGAAAAGGATGAAAAGATCAACTTTGTTGTTCCGACCGGAAACTTCGGAAATATTCTTGCCGCTTATTATGCAAAGCAGATGGGACTTCCGGTAGAGAAGCTGATCTGTGCTTCCAACGACAACAAGGTTCTCTACGATTTCTTCCGGACGGGAAGCTATGACAGAAACCGTGAATTTATATTGACAAGCTCTCCGTCGATGGATATTCTGATTTCCAGCAATCTGGAGAGACTGATTTACAAAATTGCAGATCAGGACGACCAGGTAGATGCAGATCTTATGAAGAAGCTGAAAGAGAACGGCTCCTATGAGATCACTCCGGCTATGAGAGAGAAACTGGGCGATTTTTACGGCAATTTTGCCGCAGAGCAGGAAGCGGCGGCAGTGATTCGTGATTTGTATGAGAAGACGGGCTACGTTGTAGATCCCCATACGGCTGTGGCAGCCTGTGTATGGAAGAAGTACAGAAAAGAGAGCGGCGATGAGAGAAAGACCGTTATCGCATCGACTGCCAGCCCCTATAAATTTACAAGAAGCGTGATGGAAGCCATAGGTCAGGACTGCAGCGGAAAAGATGATTTTGAGCTTGCAGATGAACTTGCCCGTATTTCCGGCACGGAGGTTCCGGGAGCGGTAGAAGAGATAAGAACTGCGCCGGTGCTTCACGATACGGTTGTTGAGACAGACGGCATGAAGGCTGCGGTAAAAAATTTTCTGAAATAAGGAAGGTTGCGGAAGATGGATAACAGTATATGGAGTATATTGGACGTTATTTTTATAGGAGCCGGTTTCTATGTGCTCTATGCGATGTTTGTGATGAAAAAGACCGGAGAGATTAAGACATCCGTCCTGTTGAGCAAGGACGTGGATATCCGCAAATGCAAAGATATAGAAGGATATAAAAGATACGTTGCGCCGAAGATGATTGCATTCGGTATCGGATCTGTTCTGTACGGAGCGGCTGGTCTTGTGAACACCTATGTTTATACGCTGCCGACGTTATTTTATGTGGCGGTTATGATTGTGTTTTTCGGAGTACTGATCTGGTATGCCCTTGCCACAAGGAAGGCGTCGCAGATTTTCTGGTAGAAAAACCAAAGGGTAAAGATAACGAAGGAAAAAGCGCCGATGGTTCGGGAAATTTCTCGAACCATCGGCGCTTTTGCGCTGTACAGATAAGTCAGCGTTCGGACAGGCGTACATAGGTCTGTCTGTCTGCCACGCTCTTATAAGCCGGACGAATGATTTTTCCGTTGTTGGAAAGCTCCTCGATACGGTGGGCGCTCCAGCCGACGATACGCGCCATGGCAAAGATAGGCGTGTAAAGCTCAAGGGGAAGATCGAGCATGCTGTATACGAAACCGCTGTAGAAGTCCACATTGGCGCTTACACCCTTATAAATCTGACGTTCGTCTGCGATAACCTGGGGAGCAAGTCTTTCTACCATAGAATAGAGCTGGAATTCCTCAGAGCGTCCCTTTTCCTGAGAAAGACGTTCCACGAAGGATTTGAAGATATTGGCACGCGGGTCGGAAAGAGAGTAAACCGCATGTCCCATACCATAAATAAGACCTGCGTGATCGAAGGCGTCTTTGTGGAGCAGGGCGCGCAGATATGCTTTTACCTCTTCCTCGTCAGACCAGTCTTTTACATTTTGTTTCATGTCCTCAAACATACGGACAACCTTGATGTTTGCTCCGCCGTGGCGGGGTCCCTTCAGAGAACCAAGGGATGCGGCTACGGAAGAGTAAGTATCCGTACCGGAAGAAGATACCACATGAGTCGTAAAGGAGGAGTTGTTACCTCCGCCATGCTCCATATGAAGCACAAGAGCGATATCAAGAATCTTTGCCTCAAAATCTGTATAGGAGCTGTCAGGACGCAGCGTATAGAGAATATTTTCCGCAGTAGAAAGTTCCGGCTTCGGCGGATGGATGTAAAGGCTCTTGCCATCGTGGTAGTGGCTATATGCCTGATATCCGTATACAGAAAGCATCGGAAACAGAGCGATAAGCTGCAGCGACTGACGCAGAACGTTCGGTATCGTAATGTCGTCGCCGCGGTCGTCGTAGGAATACAGAGTCAGAACGCTCCTTGCAAGCGTATTCATCATATCCTTGCTGGGAGCCTTCATAATAATATCGCGGACGAAATGCGTCGGAAGGCTGCGGTAGGAACCCAGAAGCTCAGAAAACATGGCAAGCTCTTCCTTGTTGGGAAGTTCTCCGAAAAGCAGGAGATAAGTGGCTTCCTCAAAGCCAAAGCGTTTTTCGGATACAAAGCCCTTTACAAGCTCCTCAATATCCATGCCGCGGTAAAACAGCTTTCCTTCGCAGGGAATCAGCTTACCGTCTACCATATCGTAGGCGTGAATCTCACCAATCTCGGTCAGTCCGGCAAGTACGCCCTGGCCGCTGATATCACGCAGACCGCGTTTTACATCATATTTTTTATAAAGCTCAGAATTGATTTGGCTCGTTCTTTCGCTCATTTTAGCGAGATTCAGGATTTCGGGGGTGATTTCTGAATAAGTATTAATCTGCATAGGCAAATGCTCCTTTCGGGATTGTTAAGTCCGAAGAACACCGGACGCGCCGGATATATTACGGCCAAAATTTGCAAATATTATACCATAATTTTGATAAAAAACGTATAAAAAAAGAAAAATTCACATTCTTTTAATAAATTATTCATAATTCCCTTATAAAAACAGAGGG
>CAUWNO010000028.1:0-20364 GCA_963559965.1 uncultured Lachnospiraceae bacterium
TGTCTTTACCAGTATCATAACATCAACATCCGAGCTTTCCGTATAATCTCCCCGGGCATAGGAGCCGTATACCAGAACCTGACAAAGATCCGTTCCAAATATTTTCCTCATATCCCTTGTAAACATATAAAGAATATTTTGTACCATCTCCGGCATAACGAACACCTCCCAGCAAAATCAAATCTTTTTCTTTATTATACCCCATCCTTATATAAAAACAACTGAAAATCTCCCCTTCTTTTTTCTTTTACCATTTTCCCCAATCCTATTTTCAGTCATAAGTCAGTACTCCGGCTGAATATTGGTGCTACCCACATTCCTTCATCAGTTTCCACGACTGCGATTATTCCACCAGTTAAAATAAAAAGTAATTTCTTCCTCTCCCCGTTTAGAAACATTTTAGAATTCCTCAATTTTTTATTAAGACTCCCGACACATCTTTGACACATCTATACCGTATGATAGTATCATCGAAGAAAAAGATATTCAGAATTTCTGAAAGCTTCGTATCGTATAAAAGAGGCTGCCGGCGCTGTTTCGGTGCCGACCAGCTTCGACCAAATGAATTAAAAGAGGAATATTCCTCTCTTTTTTATTTTCCAGACATATTTTTGATGTTTCCGCAGATACTATCCGTGTATCTTAAATAATCCGCAGTCCGACTGCGGCAAAAAGGAGGAACCATCATGATAAACGATAAAAATGAATGCATCGCCTGTACCGTAAACAACTGTGCTTACCACGCGCAGAAGGAAAATTACTGCACACTTAACAAGATTCAGGTGGGAACACACGAGACAAACCCGACAAAGGTAGAATGCACAGACTGCCAGTCCTTTGTGAATAAAGCCGGAAGCATTTTATAAACACGGCAGGTAAATGCGCAAAAAGCCCGCAGTCCCAAAGGGACCGCAGGCTTTTTCCATATAAGAACATATTCCGGAATATGAATAAACAGGGAACGAAGTAATTTCTTCGTTCCCTATACTATACGCAGACAACTTTGTCCCTGTCAAAATGTGCTCTGCCACAGAACCGCATCCTCCATATGAGAGAAAACCCAGTCCGCTCCCGCCATGCTCATGGCGAAGAGTATCAGAAGAACCAGCAGAAATATCGCCGCACCGTCGTAGACAACCGCTCTTTCCGCATGGAAGCTGCTCAGAAGGACCTCTACGCCAAGAGAAATAAATACAAAGGGCCACAGCCGGAAAATCAGCTCATAATCGAGAATCGGAAAAATCATGCGGAGCAGAAACAGCACTCCCATTACTATCAGGATAATGCCGAACGTCACTGTTCCTACCCTATGCGTTCTCACCGTCTTCTCTTCCCGTAACCTCCTGTTTTCCATCTTCCTCAACCTCCTTTTCATCCAGAATTTCCTGCTTCTTTCCGCGAATCATCCAGACTCCTGCCACAATAATCGCAACGCCGAGAATGATCTGCGGAATTCTGTAGCTGAATACATAAATATATTCCCGTATAAACTCAGGCAGTATGTTGTAAAGAAGATCGAGAAGATTGTTCCACAAAATAGATACGCCTATCAGAATCAGAGCTACCGCAACAAGCTTCCGGTAGCGGACTGCCACCACCTTATTCCAGAATTCCTGTCCGGAACCGTCGAGATGAAGGATATAGTCGTCCTCCAGTGCATAAAAATCTTCATCGTCCATAGCCCGAAGATTGTGTGCGTGGAAAAATCCGTAGAACCATACGACCACATCTGCTATCAGAAAGATTCCCTGTCCGAAAAAGGACCCCAGAATCGCCAGTCCGAAAAATATCCCCATAAGGCTTACGCCCATTTTCATAAATCCCATATACATCTCCGCTGCTCCCGGAAGCAGTGAAAAGATGAAAGTTAAAAAACTGTTCTTTTTCTTTGTCATAATATCTATTCCTCCATTTTATTTCCGTTTTGTACTGACCAGTTAAATTCCATAATCATCCGGTTCAGAGAATGCATCCCCTGATTCAGCTTGTCGCCCAGCGTCTCTTCCCTCTGCATGGCTGCTTCAGCCAGAGGCCGGTTAATATCGGGTATCTCTCTTGGAACCATAAAGAGAAGAAAGAGAGCCGTTACCACAGCCGCCCCTACCTTCATACTGTAAAAGAAGAACTGAAGCTTTTTGGGTATCTGCCGCGTCTGCACGCGCACCTGATATTCCAGACTCTGCGAACGTTTGAGAATCTCCTGCTTCATATGTGCCGGAGCCGGAATCAGGCCTTCTTCTTCCACCTGACGAATCAGCCGCTCCGTATACGCGTCCATATCCTGTTTTGTCAGCTGCTGTTTCCAATTTTCCGTCTTCATGCGCTTTTGTCCTCCTTCTTCTGAAATTTTTTACGAAGCATTCCTCGCGCCCTGTAAATCTGCGTCTGCACTGTTTTCACATTACGTTCGCGTTTTTCTGCTATCTCTGCTGCGTCCATTTCCCTGTAATAGTAGTCGACAGCAATTTCATCATAGGGAGGCTTCAGTTCCCGGCAGGCTCTTAAAAGCTCCTCCCTTACCTCCTGCTCGATACAGCTCTCCTCCGGTGAGCTTCCCGGATCTACCTGCCAGGAAAACCACTCGTCCTCTGTCGGAACGCTGCGCCGTCCCGCCGCCTTAAGATAATCAAGACATTTATTCGTAGCGATTCTGCATATCCACGCCTTCTCATGGCGGCCGTCGAAGGAGGAATACTTTTCATAAGCGGATAAAAATGTTTCCTGGGCAAGATCTTCTGCCGTAAAATAGTCCGCGGTCATCTTATAGCAGACAGAGAATACCAGACTCTGGTATCTGTCAATCAGCCCTTCCAGTTGTTCATCCCTGTTAATCGCATCCGCCTCCCTCCTCTTGTTTTCTCCTGCTCATCTATTATAACGAAGAGAGACTGTTTCCGTCTTCAGATTTTTCAAAAATTTTTTTCTCTTAGTTTTCTTCTCTTTTATTTTCTTCCTGTAACACAGGAAAGAGCTTTCCTGTCGCATAAAAAAACTGCCGCACCATCTCATGCAGCAGTCTTTCCTGTTTTTTTATACCGTCTGTCTACAGCAGCCTCTATAAATGCTTTTCAAACTTTCCGTCAATTCCCACGTTCTCTTTGCTCACAAGAAATGCATGGGGATCTATCTGCTTCAGCTTTCTTCTCAAAGCAGCCAGTTCATGCTTAGAGACCACTGTAAAAATAATATTTGTCTTTTCCTTTGTGTAACCGCCCTCGGCTTCCCAGTAAGTCACGCCGCGAATCAGATTCACAAGGATATAATCGCTCATCTTTGCCGGATCTTCCTTTGTGAAAATAAGAACTCCTGTATTAATATTCTGAGTGTGCGTCCTGTCAAGAATCAGGGTGTTGATAGACGTATAGATAATACAGTAAATCACGACCTTGATATCAAAAAGAAGGGCGCATGCCGTATAAATCAGAAGATTGATTCCCAGATTCAGCTTTCCCACACTGAAATCCTGGTATTTCTTCGTGAAATATACGCCGAGAATATCCATGCCGCCGCTGCTTCCTCCGCTCTGCAGAGAAATGCCGATGCCTGCTCCGGCAATAATGCCTCCGATCAGGCTTGCCGTCAGCGTATCCTCCACAATCGGCACTGCTGGAACCGGAATTACTGTCAGAAATATAGTCTGGCTGAGCACGCAGATTACGGTTCTGAGAAAAAATCCTTTTCCTATGGAAAAATATGCAAGCAGAAACAGAGGGACGTTCAGAAGCAGATTGATAATACCTGCCACATCCATTCCTCCAAAATCAAGATGCGCATACCGAACCAGAACTGTACGGATAATCTGACTGAATCCCAGCAATCCTCCGTTATACAGCCCCGCCGGAACAATAAAACTGTTGACGCCGAACGAGAACAGAAGCATTCCTGCCGCCGCCGTCAGAATTCTTGTCACATCCTTTTTCTCCAGCTCCCATAATAAGCCGGAATCCGCCCGCTGCCGTTTTCCTTCTTTTTTCATTCAAATATCACCCTGCCGTCCTCAAAGGCTTTGATTCTGGCCTGCGCATATACGGGAATTCCCTGGCTTTCCAGCTTCTCTCTTCCCGGCTGAAACGCTTTCTCTATCAGAATACCGATTCCCGCCACCGTCGCATGAGCCTTGCGAATCAGGCGGACCGCTCCGGTAGCGGCTTCGCCGTTTGCAAGGAAATCGTCAATAATCAAAATATGATCTGTGTCAGAAATATAGTTTTTCGCAAGTGTAAGCTGATAAGAAGTATCCTTTGTATAAGATACAACCTCTGTCTGCCAAACTTCTGTCTGCAGATTTTTTGCATTCTGTTTCTTGAGAATTACCAGAGGCACTCCCAGTTCTCTGGCTGCAAAAAGCGAGGGGGCAATTCCTGAAGATTCAATCGTAAAAATCTTTGTCACGCCTTTCCCTCTGAAATGGTCCGCCAGATCGCGTCCCAGCTCCTCCATCAGGTCTACGTCTACCTGATGATTAATAAAGCCGTCTACTTTCAGAATATCCTCTCCAAGCACAAGCCCTTCCTGTAAAATCTTATCTTCCAGAAGTTTCATCTGTTCTGTCCTTTCTCTTATGTCTTTATTTGCCGTCAGGCCACACAATCTTCGGCAGAGCCGTCTTAACCTCCTCATGGATAACGATATCTGCCTTACTGTCTGTATAGTGCTCCTGTGCATTGATAACGATCAGATTCTCGCCCTCAAAATACTTCACATATCTCTCGCAGAGACCGGAATTAATGGAGGTTCCAAGAAGAAGCAGAACCTTCGCCTTTGAAATCTCGTCTACTGCCGCCGTCATCATCTGGTTGTCCACCTGCTCCCCAAAAAGGAGCACTTTCGGGCGAATGGGAATCAGACAGTCCTCGCAAAGCGGAACCTTTTTGGAATCGCGCACATACTCCATCGTATACTTCTTTCCGCAGCGCGGACATTCATTATCATAAATTGTTCCGTGAAGATTCAGAATCTTCTCACATCCTGCACGTCCCGGGAGGTTATGCACATTATTTGCAATACTGCACTGAAGCTTTCCGCGCTTCTCCAGCTCTGCCAGCGCATAAAAGCCCTCGCTCGGCTCCAGAGGCGGCTTCAGCATATATTCTCTGTAATACCGGAAAAATGTCTCCGGCCGGTTTGTGTAAAAAAGAGAAGAAAAAATCTCCTCCGGCGAATAGCCGAATTCTGTCTCTACCTTATAAGCGATCTCCGGAGCTCGCAGGCTGGGCATGCCCGACTCCTTCATCATGTCGGTGCCGCACATAGCCACCGTATAGCTGCTCTTATCCAGGATGTCGCGAATCATTTCATATTTGTTCATAAGAAACCCTCCACGGAAATATCATTTTGACAAACTCTCGCCTGCCTGATTTCATTGTGCCATCTTTCGTCATTTTTGTCAATATGCCCCTGATTCTTTTGAATTAAATATGAAAATTGCACAAATCCCTCTGACCCGTCTCAGCCATCTGGGTCGGAGGGATTCTGTTTATCCGTAAATTAAATCCGGGCTACTCCCGTCTTTCTTGCCGCCTCAGCTACAGCCTCTGCCACAGCCTTTCCTACTCTCGGATCAAATGCCGCCGGGATGATATAATCCTCGGAAAGCTCCTCTGCGGAAATCAGATTTGCCAGCGCTTCCGCAGCTGCAAGCTTCATCGCATCATTGATATCGCTTGCGCGTACGTCGAAGGCTCCGCGGAAAATACCCGGGAACGCCAGAACGTTGTTAATCTGATTCGGGAAATCGCTTCGTCCTGTTGCCACGACTCTTGCTCCGCCTGCTTTTGCATCATCCGGATAGATTTCCGGAGTCGGGTTCGCACATGCAAAGATAATAGCGTCTTTTGCCATCGTCTGAACCATCTCTGTCGTCAGGCTTCCCGGAGCGCTTACACCAATGAATACATCGGCTCCCTTCACAATATCAGCAAGGCTTCCCTGGGTTTTGGAAGGATTCGTAAGCTTCGCCATCTCTTCCTTAATCGGGTTCATGCCTTCCTTGCGTCCCTCATAAATCGCTCCTGTCCGGTCGCACATGGTAATATCGCGGATTCCTGCTGTAAGAAGAAGCTTCGTGATAGAAATCGCCGCTGCTCCCGCTCCGTTTACCGCTACGCGAATCTCCTCTTTCTTCTTTCCCACAAGACGAAGCGCATTGGTAAGACCAGCCAGAGTAATGACTGCCGTACCGTGCTGATCATCATGGAAAATCGGAATATCGCACTTTTCTTTCAGCTTCTTCTCGATCTCAAAGCAGCGGGGAGCTGAGATATCCTCAAGGTTTACGCCGCCGCAGCTTCCTGAAATCATGTAAATGGTGTTCACAATCTCATCTACATCTTTGCTCTTCACACAGAGCGGAAATGCGTCTACATTTCCAAATTCCTTGAACAGTACGCATTTTCCTTCCATAACAGGCATGCCGGCTTCCGGTCCGATATCGCCGAGTCCCAGAACTGCCGTTCCATCTGTTACCACAAGACAGGTATTCCAGCGGTTTGTATAGACATAGGACTTGCTCACATCCTTCTGAATCTCCAGACAGGGCTCTGCTACTCCCGGCGTATAGGCAAGGGAAAGATCCTCTTTTGTCTTTACCGGAACTCTTGATTTAATCTCCAGTTTGCCCCTGTATTGTTCGTGAAGCTCAAGACTTCTCTCTCCAACCGTCTTATTCTCTGCCATTGTAAATTCTCCTCTCATTCGTTTATTCTCACGCTGCCCCGAAAGCTGCTGTCAGCCGCTTCCCGGGCTAATCCGTATTTTTTTCAAACAGTTTTATCATAATACATTTCCTTTACAAGGTAAAGACTTTCTTTTTATATTTTACATCCTTCGCAGCCCCTTGGGGTAATGGTTTTTAAGCTGTCCTCCCGCCTGTTTCCCCCAAGCCAACGGAAATCCGTCTGTGAGAACAAGCGTCCATCCTTTTTCTGCCTCCCGGCTGATACTTTCGCCCCGGAGGAAAGCTTCCGTCTCCCCTGCCTCTGCATCGAGACAGTACGTTCTCTTCACATCTTCCCGCCGGAGATAAAGAGCCAGCGCATGAGAAGGTTCAAAGCGTTTTTTCTTTATTTCTCCAAGGTGAAGCCCTGCTCTGACTACCTTAAGTCCCGCAAGATTAAGCGCGCACGGCAGCAGGAAAAGCTGGTCTCCAAATAAAACAGGCTCCCCTTCCGGTTCTCTCAGAAGATTTTCTGAGGCAAATTCTTTCCACAGCTTCCATGCCTCTGCTTCCTCTCCTGCCGGACGCCGCTTTTTCCGGACTGTCTCTTCCTTTTCAGACGGCTCCCTGTCCTGCTCCCCTTTCTTCTTCAAAACGGCTGCGTAATGACCTTCTCCTTCCAACCTGTGGGGCCAGAGACGGAAGGTATTTTCAATACCGAAAGCCTCCCCTCCTTCTCCTGTCCATTCCGGACGTCCCGGCGAAAAGCCTTCGTATGCTTTTACCTTTTCCACTGAAAATTCCGGGTGTCTTTCCAGAAAAGTCCTGACACTTCCTTCATCTTCTTCCGGAGCAAAGGTGCAGGTGGAATAAACCAATCTTCCTCCCGGACGCAGCATTTTGGCAGCTTCATCCAGAATATCCTGCTGCCGTCCTGCGCACATTTCAACATTTTCGGGACTCCACTGTGCAAGAGCCTGTTCTTCCTTTCGGAACATACCTTCCCCGGAACAGGGCGCGTCTGCGACAATTTTGTCAAAAAAGAGTGGAAAACGTGCAGAAAGCCGCTCCGGAGATTCGTTTGTCACAACAGCATGACCGATTCCCATACGCTCCACATTGGAAGAGAGAATTTTCGCCCTTGCCGGATGAATCTCATTTGCCACAAGAAGCCCTTTTCCTTCCATGGCCGACGCAAGCTGCGTCGTCTTTCCACCCGGAGCCGCGCAGAGATCAAGAATCTTCTCTCCCGGCTTCGCCTCCGCAAGTTCTGCCACAGCCATGGCGCTTGGCTCCTGCATGTAATAAAGTCCCGCGTCATGCCACGGATGCTTTCCGGGTCGTTCCCCTCTCTCATAATAGAAGCCCGTCTTCGTCCACGGCACGCTCCGGAGCGTAAACGGACTCCTTCGCTTAAATTCCTCAACGTCTATTTTGCAGGTATTGACGCGAAGAGCCTGATGCGGATCCTCCTCATAGCTTTTCAAAAAGGCGGGATATTCCCCGCCCAGAAGATCTTTCATTTTTTCTTCAAACCTTACCGGAAGCTGCATCTCCTGTCATCCTTTCCCTGTACTCTTCCCATCCACACCGTTTTTTGCGCAGATATCTGCAAGGCAGCAGCGATCGCAGTACGGCTTTGTTCTGGCTGTACAAATCTCTCTTCCATGAAATACAAGACGGTGGCAAAAATCGCTTCCCTCTTCAGGCGGAATCAGCTTCCAAAGCTCCATCTCTACCTTCTTCGGCTCTTTGATTCCATCCACCAGACCCATGCGGTTTACGAGACGGATACAGTGGGTATCCGTGACAATCGCAGGTTTTCCGAAAACGTCTCCCATGATCAGGTTTGCGCTTTTTCGTCCCACGCCCGGAAGCTTCAAAAGCTCTTCAAAGGTCTCCGGAATATTTCCGTTATAGTCGTCCCGCAGAATCTTCATGCAGGCGCTGATGTCCTTTGCCTTGCTGTGACCAAGACCGCAGGGTTTTACGATTGCTTCTATCTCTTCTACCGACGCAGACGCCAGCGAAGCGACGTCAGGATATTTTTCATAAAGCTTCTCCACTACTACGTTCACCCGGGCGTCTGTGCACTGTGCAGCAAGCCTTACGCTGACCAGAAGCTTCCATGCCTGATCGTAATCCAGCGTACAGTCTGCATCGGGATATTCCTTTTTTAATCTCTCTATAATTTCGAGCGCCAGCTTTTTCTTTGTCATCTTCCGTTCCTCTTACTGTTATACGTTTTCCGCCTCTGCGGATTCATTTCCAGTATAATTCATTTTTCTGAGATTGTCACTAAAAAACGTCCACTGGACGTTTTTGTCATATGATTAGTAACGCAAAAACGGTATGGACGATGAGATTTCCTCTTCCATCCATACCGCTATCTTTCTGTCTCTACTCCTGCTCCCTGCTGTCATCCGGATTTTCTTCCAGCGCCTTGATTTCCTCGGGTGCTTCCTCCGATGTTTCTTCTGCTATTTCCTGAGTCTCTGCCGGAACGTCTCCAGCCGCAGATAAACCTTTTATCTGCTTCCAGCCGCTGTAGATTCCTATCCCTACCGCCGCTGCTCCAATCAGGGTAAACAGAACGATAAACACCAGCATCAGCGGTTTCTCTGAACCGGCTGTGGAAAGTCCCTGAAAAAGCTCCCACGCCAGAAACAGCAGATACACGCCGCCCAGCGCATAAACAGCCAGTCTTGCTCTGTCACGTCTCATAATTTATGTCTCCTCTTCTATCCAGCGCGCTGTCAGTACATGTTCTCCCGTCATTGTGACAGGCGTGTCCGCACTGATTACGCTGCCGCTGTAAATCCAGCCGTCAAACCGGCTTCCTTCCTTCTCCGGAACGGGCAGCTCCCCGTAAGGTTCGCTGAAGGTTACCAGCTTATCCGGTATCACGGCAGAACCGTCTACGCTTCCGCCGTCAGGATCAAACTTCACAGCAATCTGCGCAGGTTCCCAGACCGCGTACAGCGTCACGTCGTTCTGTACGAGATTCTCTGCAAAATTCCATTCTTCTGCCAGAGACGGGTCTTCCGATGTAATCCAGCCTTTAAACTCATAGCCTGGCTTCACCGGCGTCTCCGGCTCTTTTGCATTCTCTCCGTGTTTGAGCTTCTGCTCTGCCACCTCTGTTCCGCCGTCTGTGTCAAAAGTTACAACATAGCCTCCGTGCGTGGCAAACCAGAAAACGAGAATAACGACAAGAGCTACGGCTCCTATAATAAATCCGTCTAAAATACGGATCGGGACATCCTTGCTTCCGTAGACGCCCCGTCCGAATAATTTCTTTTTTTCTGTCATAAATCCTTACTTCCGAACAAGATACTTTCTCATATCGATAGAGCAGGCAATCAGAATAATCAGACCCTTGATAATGTACTGCAGGTTCTGGTTAATAGACAGGAACTGCAGAGCAACGAAGATAATACGAAGCAGGAATACTCCCATTACTACGCCGCTGATTTTTCCGGTACCACCTACGAAGGATACGCCTCCGATAACGCAGGCTGCGATAGCGTCACACTCGTAGTTCAGACCTGTTCCTGCCTGGTTGGAACCGATACGTGCTGACTCGATGAATCCTGTAATACCATACATACATCCAGCCAGAGTATGTACAAGGATTGTCGTCTTCATAACGTTTACACCGGATACGTTTGCTGCCTCAGGGCTTGAACCAACAGCAAACATATTTTTTCCGAATGTAGTCTTATTCCACATAAACCACATGAAGATTACGACAATCACCGCATACCAGACGAAGTTTGGTATCGGAACTCCCGCTACGGACAGGTGGCTTCCTGTAACGAAATCCTTAAAGGACTGATCAAGACCGGACAGCGGCTGACCGTTGTTTCCGTTGATCATGATGTACATCAGAAGTACGCCGTATACAATAAGCTGTGTAGCCAGCGTAACGATGAACGGATGAAGGGAGAATCTTGCTACGAAAAATCCGTTTACAAAGCCGACGATTCCTCCTACGATAATAACTGCCAGAATTACAACCCAAATCGGCATAACCGGCAGATTTGGGAACATCTTCGTCGCATAATCTACAGACTGAAGAAGCGACGCTGAAATACATGCCGTCAGACCAACAACACGTCCTGCGGAAAGGTCAGTACCCGTCAGTACGATACATCCTGCAATACCGCAGGCGATCGGAATATTTGCCGCAGAAAGTGAAATAATATTTACGATTGAGTCCGGTTTCAGAAAGTAACTGTTCTGAATCTGCGTATAGATAATCGCCACGATAATCAGGATATACATGGCGTTGTTAATCAGTGCCTCTCCCCAGAAGGAACGTTTGTCCTTGCTGTCCATAGCCTGATAGCTGGCGCGCTTTGCAGCCAGATTGGATTTCATATTAGAAATGATATTCATTTGGCGCTGCCTCCTTTATACATATTTCGCAGCATGAGTCATAATCTCTTCCTGCGTAGTTTCCTTCGCGTTCACTTCTCCTGCAACACGTCCGCCCGACATAACAATAATTCTGTCGCAGATTCCAAGAAGCTCCGGCATCTCCGAGGATACCATAATCACGCTCTTTCCCTTATTTGCCAGATCAATAATGAGCTGGTAAATCTCGTATTTTGCTCCTACGTCGATACCTCGCGTCGGCTCATCCAGAAGCAGAACCTCCGGTTCCGTCAGCAGCCAGCGTCCAAGAATTACCTTCTGCTGATTACCGCCTGACAGAGAACGAATCTTCGTCTCCTGCGTAGGCGTCTTAGTATGCATAGCGTCGATCGACCACTGCGTATCTTCTCTCATGGATTTCTCATCCAGATAGAAACCAAATTTCTTATGCTTTTTCAGACTGGAGATCACCGTGTTCTCCCGGATATTCAGAATACCGAAGATACCTGTCGCACGGCGCTCCTCTGTAAGAAGCGCAAAACCGTTGCGGATAGACTCGCGGGAATTGCGGTTTTTCATTTCTTTTCCGTGTAGCTTAATCGTGCCGGAATGTCTCGTAGCAATTCCGAAGATATTTTCCAGAGTCTCTGTTCTTCCGCTTCCGTCCAGACCTGCCAGTCCTACAATCTCTCCCTTACGCACGTTGAAGGACACGTCTTTCAGAAGAGAATACTGCGCTGTCAGATGCTCTACCTCAAGAGCAATCTCGCCCGGCTTGTTTGTCTTGGGCGGGAACTGATTCGTCAGCTCACGTCCTACCATCAGACGGATGATTTCTTCATTCGTCAGTTCTTTTGCCGGACGTGTAGCCACATACTGACCGTCACGCATAATTGTTACTTCGTCAGAAATGCGAAGAATCTCTGCCATCTTATGAGAAATATAGATAATACCGCAGCCTCTGTCGCGCAGCATATTTATAATCTTAAATAAGTGCTCTACTTCCTGCTCTGTCAGCGAAGAAGTCGGCTCGTCAAATACGATAACCTTGGAGTTGTAGGAAACAGCCTTCGCTATCTCCACCATCTGTCTCTGCGATACGGGCATGGTGCTCATAATTCTTTTCGGATCTACATCGATGTCGAGTTCGCGGAATACAGCCTTTGTATCATCGTATATTTTTTTCTCGTTTACCATGACTCCGGCTACTTTGGGGTAGCGTCCCAGCCAGAGATTATCCATAACGTTGCGCTTCAGAGCCTGATTCAGCTCCTGATGCACCATCGCAACGCCGTTTTCCAATGCTTCCTTCGAGTTTTTGAAGTTGATTTCTTTTCCTTCCAGGAAGATCTGTCCACTGTTTTTAGAATACATACCAAACAGGCATTTCATCAATGTGGATTTTCCCGCGCCATTTTCTCCCATCAGCGCATGAACCGTCCCCCTCTTAACTGTCAAGGAAACATGATCCAGCGCCTTTACGCCGGGAAATTCTTTACAGATGTCTGTCATTTGTAAGAGAACATCATGCTCCATATTTTTCCTCCATTCTTCCTAAACAGAAAGGCGACCGTGTGATACGACCGCCTTTCCGTCCGTTAATCTCTATCTGCCGTTCATACCCGCTCCGGACCGGGATTTATTCTCCTGAGTAGATTCCGTAAGGAACATAAATCTTGTTTGCGATTTCCGGATCTGCATTGTATGCGTCTGTTCCATCTGTCAGAGCCTTGCCTGTTGCAGCGTTCTCTGTCATGATTGAGATACAGTCAGCCATACCCTCTGCATCCTGCTTGATAGTACCAACCATCTTGCCGTCAGCGATAAGCTGCTTAGCTGCGTCTGTAGCGTCTACACCGAATACCGGAATCAGCTTGGAATCAGAATCCTTGCCCAGGTTGTATCCAGCTGTGTTAAGAGCTGTGATAACGCCCTCAGCCATACCGTCGTTGTTGCAGATAACAAGCTCAATCATGTTCTTGTTGGTCTCGTTGTACTGAGACAGGTTCGTTGTCATGTAGTTGTTTGCTGCTGTTGCGCTCCATGCACCGTCCTGGTCAACCTGGAACTTGTCCTTGTTGCTCTCGTCAAAGTAAACGAGCTCTTCTTTTCCAGCCTCTTTCAGAACTGCGTTAGCATCTTCTACTGCAAACTGTGTACGGAAGATAGCCTCAGCATTTCCGAGCTGTCCCATCATCATAGCGTAGGAAATCTTTCCGTCGCCGTTCAGATCTACTGTATCGTAGTTTGCTACGAGGTAATCACCAATCATCTTACCCTGCATATGTCCTGCTTCCGGAGCGTCTGTTCCAACGAAAGCAAGCTTATCATAGGAGCCGAGAATCTGTCCTGCTGTGTTCTCATCCTCAACTGCACGGTTGAAGAAAATAAGGTTAGCGCCCTTAGCAGAAGCCTTGTCCACAACTGCCTGAGAAGCGTCTACAGAACCGGACGTTACGATATTTACAAGCAGGATGTTTGCGCCCTGAGCCAGAGCTGTGTCGATCTGCTCGTTCTGTGTTGTCTGGTTGTTGTTTCCATCATAGTTCTGATACTTCACTCCGAGAGCGTCCAGCTTAGCGTCCAGTGCTGTACGTACGGAAGAAATATAGGTATCTGCGTAGGTGTAGTAGAATACTGCTACGTTTGCTCCGGAAAGGTCTGCGCCTGCTTCCTCAGCTGCGTCAGCAACTTCTCCTGCTTCACCTTCTGCCTCTGTTGTAGGTTCTGTCGCTGCCGGCTCTTCCTTCTTGCCGCATCCAGCCAGCATGGTAGCTACCATAGCAACGCACAAAACTGCTGCCAAAAGTTTCTTTTTCATGTTAAAAGTCCTCCCTTTTCATGATTACGGCCGTTACCGTTATACTTAGTATGCCACAGTATGTTTTAAATTTCCATGCGATATTTTATCCTTTTTGTATAATATTTTATTCTCCTGAGCCGTTCAGCCAACCGGACAGACAGATTGCCGGGCAGTCCGAACAGGACTGGCTGCGGCAAGATGGATGGACGGTTGGTTATGCGGCGAAGACGCAAAGACGCTGTAAAGCAGATGATTACGCACCTGTTTTACAGCGCCCTGATAGTATAACCCTGAATATCCGATTCAAGGCTCCTTTGTGATTTTAATATATGAAGAATCAGAAAAATTATTCTGTAAAGTAAAAAGGAACTCATCCTGAGTCCCCTTCCTTTGAATAAATAATACTATCTTCTTCACTCCGGAAAAAGACTTCTTTGTATTTATATCATATCCAGATCACTGTTTTTTGTCAAGATTCTTCTTCATACTTTCTAAAAAAGAGAGTAAATCAGCGTCGGGCTCTAATTGAAACAGCGAACGGACTGCGATAAGCTCATCCTGAGCCGCGTTCCGTTCCTGTTTTAGTTTCGCAATATAATTAAGTTTATCATTTAATTTTTTGGATAAATCGGAATAATGTCCTATAAGCCCGACTGTTTTAGCCAGAGCCTCATCAACCCTTTTCATATCGGCATCAGAAAGAGTACAGATATAATTGCCGATACGAGCCTTGCTTACACACATAATATTAGAAGTATTGGCTTGTCCATCCAACAGAAGAGTCACGCCGTCAGCTTCATAGTGCGGAGTAATCTGCGCCATACAGGGGAGAGGACTGGCATCATGGGTAACCGGAACGACAACGGTATTTCCCGATTTTAAATTACCAATATCATTCTGCATAATAATCGCCGGACGGTCTTTCTGCATTTCACTCCCAATACCAACACCAAAATTACACCGGTAAACCTGACCACGTTTTACCAGACGTTTGCTGGCACTGGCAGCATTGGAGTCAAGGTATAGTTTTACTTTCATCCAGTCCAAAAACTGCTGTACTTTGCCGATTGGAATATTCATATACAACCTCCTCCATTTGCGGTAAGAATCTCTGTTTTGCCCTGTTTTTCTCGCACAGCGGAAAACTTTTTAATTTTTTCAGTGCTGCTTTCTGAATACCTCCCTAAAACGCAAACAGCACTTTCTGGCACTCTTCGTCAAACATATTTTCCCGCGTAATCACCATCGTCGCTGTATCAACCGTCTCTTTTCCGGGTTCCAGACCGTTAATCAGATTGTACGCGCACTCCACGCCAAGATACCCCATTGCAAAGGGATTCTGCACGATAAGCGCATCTACCTCTCCCGTCTCCAGCATTCCCACCGATACGACGTTGCTGTCGAAGGCGGCGACAAAGGTCTCCTCTCCGATTCCCAGCTCCTCCACCGCATAGCCGACGCCCAGGCTCGTCCATTCGTTAAACGTGGCAATCACGTTGATCTCCGGATGCTCCTTTAACATCTGCTTTGTTCCTTCCAGAGAATCCTCTGTTGTGGAAATCACGTTGATGGCGTCCACAATCTCTACCCGGGGATCGGAGGAGAGAACCTCCCTGAGTCCTTCTTCCCGCTGCTGTCCGTTTGCCGAGTTCACATCATAGTTCACGATTCCGACTTTCAGCTCTCCTGCTCCGCTCTCAAGAATCGCATTCCCTGCCATACGGCCTGCCTCGTAATTGTCTGTTCCTATTCTGCAGCTTACCTTTTCACTGTCCACATCGCTGTCAATCACCACAATCTCCACGCCAGCCGCTGCCGCCCTGTCTATCGCTTCCGCGTTGGCATGGTAATCGACTGCCGAAAATACAAGAGCTTCTGCCCCCTTTTCCACAGCCCTGGCAATCATTTCGTTCTGGGTCTGATAGTCTTCTTCCGTCTCCGGCCCCTCTATGCTGATGGTCAGATTGTACTCTGTTCCCGCCGCGTTCGCCCCTGCAAAGACAGATTTCCAGAAAGCTGAAGCCGTTGATTTTGTAACGAGAGCCACATAATGCTTTTCTCCCGTCTCCGTCTCCCTGGCGCCCAGATTTTCTACTATATAATGGATCCCTGTAAAATAGAAGGCTGCGGCAAATCCGATTCCCAGTATGATCGCAAGCCATTTTGCAGCGGGCTTCTGTTTATTTTGTCTCATACTCGCCCTCCCTGAGCTTTGGAATTCTGATTTCAACGCGCGTTCCCTCGTCCAGCTCGCTTGTAATGCGAAGCCCGTACCCCTCTCCAAAGTAAATCCGAATACGGTCGTTCACATTTTTGATGCCGATTCCTGTACGATCTCCCGATTCTCTCTGCAGGATTTCCGCGCACTGCTCCTGCGTCATACCCACGCCGTTATCCTCTACCGTCATCAGAACAGCATTCTTTTCCTCTGTCACGCTGATGCATATTTTCCCTTCATCCACCATTCTGTCGATTCCGTGATAAATCGCATTTTCAATAATGGGCTGAAGCGTAATTTTATTGCAGAGGTACGGGAGGCAGCTCTCTTCTATATGAAACTCGTAGGTAAACTGATTTCTGTAGCGGTAATTCTGAATCTTCAAATAACTTTTCGCATGTTCAATCTCTTTTTCCAGAGGAATCAGCTCATGCCCCTTGCTGATACTGATACGAAACAGCCGCGCCAGAGCGTTTACCATCTCGACAGCCTCTTTCGTGCGCTCTTCCTCGCACATCCAGGCAATCGAATCCAGCGTATTATACAGAAAATGAGGATTGATCTGCGCCTGAAGCGCCTTCAGTTCTGTCTTTCTGAGAGATACCTCTTCCTGACGAACCTTTTCCATCAGAGACTGGATTCTGTACGCCATATGTTCAAAGGAGGCTGACAGAGCCGTAATCTCGCTCGTTCCCTCCAGAGGCTCAAACTGGAAATGCTCCGCGTCGCCTTCAAACTCTTCCATCGCGTCTGCAAGGCGCTTCACAGGCTTCGACAATACTCTGGAAAAAAAGCTTCCCACAAGAATCGCCGTCATCAGGACGAGAAGGAGAAGAATCAGGCACATTTCCACCATATGCTCTACTTTTCCGGTAACCAGCTCGTCCACATAGCTGACTCCCACCACGCGCCAGTTGCAGTTTTCCAGCGTCTGGACCGTATAGATCACGTTGGAGCGTATATAAAATCCATCCTCCAGCTCCTTTACTTCCTTCATATGCTCTTCCTTCAGTCCCGCATAAATCAGCTGCTGCTGTGGATGGTAGACGAGATTTCCGTCCGTATCAAGAATAAAGCAGTATCCATGTGGTCCGATACCGACGTCGTCTACATAGCTTGCGATACTTGAAAAGCTGATATCCATAAACACCTGAAGCATACGCCCCTGCGCATCCTCCATTTTCCGGGAAATTGTCACGACCCAGGGATAGTAATCCGTAAGCAGGGACTCTACATGAGGCTTTGAAATTCTGATTTCACCTTCATGTGTGATTTCCTCGTAGGAGAGATTGCGGATAAACTCTTCTTTCCGCTGTCTGTCCCCTGCCCAGCACTCCAAAAGCTCTCCGTTCTCGTCATATATCGTAATCGCTACCACATCAGAGCGGACCTCCATAAAGCTGGAAAAGAAATCATACTTCTCTTCCTCCGGATCTGCAATATGCGCTCCGATAAGCTGCATATTATCCGCCATGTCTTCTGTATAATTTTCTACCGTATTCACTACCTGTCTCGCCGCCTGCTCACTGCTGACGACAGAGTTCTGCTCGATGGAATTCTCGTACATGCGGATAAAAAACAGGAGCGTGCAAAGGAGGATCAGAAGCACAAGACCTACCACGACTCCTGTCATCATATTGGACAGAGATACCCTGTTTTTATCCTTCCTTTTCTTCATGCTGCCTCCTGCATGCGTTGGGGGACACGCCCTCATATTTTTTAAAGCAATAGCTGAAATAATGCTGATCGTTGTAGCCGCAGCGCTCTGATATCTCGCGTATCTTCAGAGAGCTGCCGAGAAGAAGCTCTTTTGCCATTTCCATCCTCCGGCGCGTCAGAAGATCTACGAAGGTGCTTCCTGTGGAGCGCTTAATCAGCGCGCTCAGGTAGTTGGGACTGACAGAAATCTCCGTGCTGATAGCCAGAAGAGAAAGCTCCGGGTCCATATAGCGGCTTTCTATCAGGGCAAGCGCCTTGTCACAGATATCCGAACCGCTCTTCTGCCTGTGCCGAGCCACCAGTTCTCTGGCTTCCAGGCAGAAATCCAGATATTTCTGCTCCAGATCCTCAGGCAGATCCGGCTGCATCCCCTGTACGGGAACGTGTTCCTGAAACCTTCTCGCCGTCTCATTGTCAGCCACGGCGTAAATAATACGAACAACGGCTGCCGAAAGCTGTACGGTAAAAAGCTGCATCAGAATCGGCGCCGCCTGCTCCTGACGCATCCGCGCAAAAATACCTCCCAGCTTTTCCTCTATTTCCTGCGCAGTTCCGTTTCTTAAAAGTCCCTCCACTTCCGTAAGCGCCGTCTGCACTGCTTCCTGATCAAAGGGCTGCTCCCGTTCAATATCCGAAATAAAATATACGCCTGCTCCGCTGCTTGGCGAATACCGGATAGCGTTTACCGCCTCCACATACGCTTCATGACAATGGGAAAGCTCAGAGACTACGCGGCTTACCCCTACGACTGCCGACAAATCCAGAATTCGCTTTACACTCTGGGTAATATCCTCCACGATAATATGAAGATACTTTTCAAGACCGCCCTGAGTCGCCGCCAGAAGGGAAACGACTCTGCCGTTTCCATAAAAACCGGCATGGTACACGTATTTCCCGGCTACCTGATGAATTGCTCCCGCACTCTCCTCCGTTGTCCGGTTTTCACCGTTTTCATCAAGAAAGCTCGTTACCAGAACCGTATAATAAAGCTGTATGGAGGGATTCTTCAAAAATCCGCGCCTGACTGCTTCCTGCTTCAGAAAAAGCTCTCTTTGCGGCCCCGTTCCCTGCTGAAACGTATCGAGAAGCAGGGGCATAAGAAATCCCGCCATGCTTCTCTGCTCCTGCTCTTCGTTCCTTTTTGCAAATTCCTCAAACTTTTCATCTATTTTTTTCTTAATCTTCCTCAGCTCTTCCGTAAGCTCCTCTGAGGAAATGGGCTTCAACATATAGCTGATAATGTTATACTGTATCGCCTGCTGTGCATAGGAAAAATCATCAAAGCCGCTTAAAAATGCAATCTGCATCGCCGGACGTATCTCCCGCACCTCTCTTGCCAGCTCGATACCTGACATAAACGGCATCCTCACATCCGTAAGCAGAAGGTCCGGTTCCAGCTTCTCCACCAGCTCCAGAGCCTCAATTCCGTTTTCCGCTTCACCTACTACCTGAAAGCCTACGCTTTCCCAGTCTATCCGCCGGATAAGCGCCTGACGAAGCTGCACCTCGTCATCTGCAATTACTATCGTATACATGCCTTTTATTCACTCCCGTTTTGCATCTTTTTCCTCTCTGTCTGCTGCTTCCATAATAGCAAATTCAGGAAAAAAACACAACAAAAAAAGGCTTCGGCAAACGCCGAAGCCAGATTTTCGAGGGAGTGGGAACTTCCTCCCGGAAGTCCCCGAGTGTTATGAATGAAATACTTTCAACTACCCTTTATCTTCTCTTGTCAAGTGCTGTTTTTCCTTATAAAATAAGGCTTTTTCCGCATTTTGCTTCTTATCTCGTTTTGTCTCTTTTTTCGAGATTGTCGTCAGAATTGTCGTCAGCTCTGTCGTCAATTTAGACCACATACTCCACCTTCAACACCTCATTTTTCATTCGTTCATTATCTACATGATCATAAACTTTTAGGGTAATAGCAGGATCACTATGCCCCATAATTGTTTGCAGGACTTTGATATCCATTCCTGCCTCTGCCATTCTGGTACAGCCGGTATGCCGAAGAATATGATTTGAAATATGTGGTAAAAGAAGCGGTTTTCTTTTTTCCTTCTCTGCTTTCTTTTGCTCTTCCTTGTTATAATGGGTAACTATTCTCCCTAAAACAGCATTGAATCCCGTAGTTGTATATGGCCGGTTCCAATTATTCAAGAATATAAAATCCTTGTACCCGTCTACCTCTACAACACTTCTCCTTCCAAGCCTGATGCAAAGCGCTTTTTGTTCAAGAAATGCATTTCTTACCTGGGAAGTCATTCCTATTGTTCGATTTTCACTTTCTGACTTGGGTGTATCAATATACAACGTCGCCTTTCCATCCACCTTTTCATAGACCAACTGATGGTTAATATGAATTTCCCGCTTCTTCATATCCACGTCCTCCCATGTAAGACCGGATATTTCTCCGATTCTGCGGGCCGTTCCTATCATAATTTGAAGCATCGGAAAATATACATTGTAATATTTACTGTTCTTTACAAAATCAAGGAAGATTCTCTGTTCCTCTCGCGTTAGGGCATTTCGCTTTTTATAATCTGTATACCCATCCAAACACCCCTTTGCCGGATTTTTTCTCAACAAATC
>CAUWNO010000029.1:0-19776 GCA_963559965.1 uncultured Lachnospiraceae bacterium
TTTCCTCTTCCATCGTTCTTTATCTTTTATATGAAATTTCCTGAATTTTCTGTTTTTATACTCTTTTCTGTTGTGTTATACAATCGCGATAATATAGTTGACAATAATTTAGATTGTTTTTATTTTTATTCTACCTCCCCCCTCAAAATACCTGTCGACGCCGTCTGCTATCCCCTCCGCCAGTTTCCACTGATAATCCTCGGAAGCCATCAGAATATCTTCATCCGGATCCGTCATATAGCCCATCTCGACTATGGTTACCGGAATCTGACACCAGTTTATTCCGCTCATGCTGTCTGTCTCCCAGACATACTCTTTATGACAGCCCGTCTTTGCCACGAGGCACTCCAACACTGCGTCTGACAAAGCTCTGCTTTGGGTATACAGATCTCCGTTGTAGGGATTGTCGGGCGTCTGGCAGATTGTCATCGCCCCGTTCGCGGCTGCATTCTCCGATCCGTTGGCATGAATCCTGATAAACGCATCTGCCTGCGCCTCATTTGCAAGCTCTGCCCTCTCAGCATTACTGATATTGACGTCGTGGGAAGTGCGTGTCATTTTTACTTCGTATCCTCTGGACGTCAGCTCTTCTTCCAACTTCAATGACACTTCCAACGTCAACTCATATTCCTTCTTGCCACTTGCCGCTCCCTGTGTTCCTCCTGCCACCTTGGCTTTTGTCTCGGAAGCTCCCGGTCCAATCGGTTCCTGCTCAGAATTTCCTCTGCTCTGATGCCCCGGATCGAGAAAAATAACAGGTTTCTCTTCCGGCTCCTCTGCAATCTCCTCCGATGAAGCTCCCGGAGTATCTTTTTCTTCTTCCTCTGATTCTTCTTCCAGCTGAAACTCCTGCGTCTCTGTTTCTTTTGCTTCTGTTTTTTCTGGTTCTGCTTCTTCCATTTCTGTTTCTGCTGATGCTTCTTTTTCTTCCGCCTGATGAGTCTGAGCCGTTTTTCCGCAGGCACTAAGGCAGATGATCAGAAAAATAAGAACCATAAGACTTTTTCCTGTCCGCTTTTTCAATTTCTCTCCTCCTCTCATCCCAGTCTCCTGATAAGGGCGTCCCCATTCTCTTTTAACCATTTCCGCGAAGCTTTGTATTCCGGCAGAACACGTTCTACTTCCTTCCAGAAACGGCTGGAGTGGTTGAATTCTATACGGTGACACAGCTCATGCACTACCACATAATCTCTTACCTCTTCCGGGCAGAGCATCAAAAGGCAGTTAAAGCTCAGATTCCCCTGCGCGGAGCAGGAACCCCAGCGCGTCTTCTGACTGCGTATCGTTATTTTCCCCGGAGAAACGCCGACGTATGGAGCGTATCGTTCGACCCGCCGGCGGATATCGTCTCCTGCCATGTCGGCAAGTTCCTGTATTTCTTCCTTCGTCAGGTACTTCACGGGGCACGCCTGCCTCTCTCTTATCAGTTTCAGATGTCTGCCGATCCAATCTGTCTTGCTGTCGATAAAGCTCTGAATCTCTCTGCTGCTCATTCTATAGGGAGCGCGTACAAGGACGCTGCCGTCTCCCCTGACTTCTACTGCAATCGTTTTTCTCTTTGAACGTATGATCTCATACCCGTCCATTTTTCTGCCGTCCTTTTCCTGAAATGTCTTCTGTAGCGAAAAGGAGTACTCTCAGGCTTGCGTCTGTCCTGAAAATACTCCTCTTTTCTATTTTACCTCTACAAGCTCAATCTGGAAATTAAGCTCTTTTCCTGCCATCTCGTGGTTTGCATCAAAGGTAATGGTCGTTTCGCTTTTATCTGCCACCTTGACCGGGAAGGGCTGTCCGTACTGATTGGACAGATATACCTGCTGTCCCGGCTCCAGGTTTTCTGAGCCTGGAAGCTCAGCGATTTCCACTGTAAAAATCGCCTCCGGATTCGGCATACCATACGCCTCCTCCGGCATAAGGTGAACGTTTACAATCTGTCCCGGCTCCATATCAGCCACAGCCGCGTCGAAACCTCTTATCATCTGACCTGCTCCGCAAATAAACTCCAGCGGTTCTCCACGATCATAGGAAGAGTCAAACTGTGTTCCGTCATTGAAAGTACCTCTGTAATGGGTACGGCATGTTTTTCCTACGTTGCGTCCCGTAAAAGCCGGCTGTCCGCAGCCACCGCAGTTTCCTCCGCAGCTGTGCCCGTCTTCATGGTTTCCGCAGCTGTGTCCGTCCTCGTGATGGTGGTCGCAGTTCACGCCGCTCGATACAAGCTCGCCTTTCAGGTACGCTTCTACCGCCTGATCTGTATCTCCCTGCGCTCCAGCGCATACTTCGATGCCTGCCTCAGAAAGAGCCGCCTGTGCTCCGCCTCCGAGACCTCCGCAGATAAGTACCTCTACTGACTGATCTGCCAGAACACCGGCAAGCGCTCCGTGTCCTGCTCCGTTTGAACCGATCACCTGGCTGGAGACAACCTTTCCGTCTTCAACCTCATATACCTTGAACTGCTCTGTCTTTCCAAAATGCTGAAATACATTTCCATTTTCATAAGTTACTGCAATTTTCATAATCTAATCCTTTCCTTTTCTATTATGTTCATCCGCGCATCCACTCTCTGTATACCGACACAATGCTTCTCATATCGCCCGCGTCCCGAATCTGGATGCATTGATAGCGTGTAGAACCCTGACCCATACTTTTCTGATATCCCTTCGGCCCGTACATTTCCTTCTTCCCTGCTGCCGCGACGAGCCAGAGCGTCAGTCTTCCCGATTTGATGTCCTCAAACGTATCGTCAATACGGATATTATAAGCTTCGCCCGACATATACGGAGGGCTGTACTGAAATACCGGTCTCACATAGAGATCCGCCGCTTTTTCCAGCTGCTTTTTCTCATTGGAATACTTTCCGATAATATCGTAATCCAGCATAAACTTCTGAAGACTGCTCTGATAACTGCTTGAAGATCTGCTTTCTATATAAAAATTTCTCTGACCGCAGGAAATCTTAAGATCATACTCATTGGAGGCGTACTGGAAATCCTCTCTTTCCAAATCCCATCGCTGTATTTCGGCAAGCGGAAAACCGCAGCACTGATGAAGGAAAATGTGCACCGCCGCTTCAGCCATAATTCCTTTAAACTGGTTAATAAGCTTTCTGCTGTTTCTTCTGCGCACAAGATCCTGCCCTTCGTCCATCGTATGTCTCGACTTTTCTCTGGCTATCTTATAGCAGTTATTGAGAATCGGAGCGCTGGGACAAAACCGGACAACAGAAAATTTTCTTCCGTTCAGTTCCACAAACTCTTCCTCAAAATAAGTCTGTGTCTTTCCCTCATTGTAAATACGGTAAAATTCTTCTCCAAATCTGTTCATACTTCCTCTGTCTCCTCAAGCCGCAGTACGCGGAATCCAAGATCCAGATCCTTATTGGGATTTTCCTCTCTTATCCTGTCTGCCGACAGACGGATTCGTTCTTTCCCGATATCACAAATGGTGCGAAATCCATCCTGATATGCGGCACTTCTCTTCTTACACTCCTCTGGCAGCTGTACAAGAATATACCTTCTCTTTCCGCCATCCTCTGCGTTCAGCTCCATCACTGCCTGAGCTGTCGTTGCTGAACCGCTGAAAAAGTCCATCACGGTACAGTCCGGATCGGAATAAAGGCGAATGCATCTTTTCACAAGCTCTACCGGCTTGGGATAGTTAAAATAGGCCTTGTCCCCAAACAGCTCCTTGAGACGCTTCGTTGCATCCTGAGAATGTCCCACCTCTGTATATTTCCAGATTGTCATGGGCGTAATTCCCTGTTTGACCTCTGACAGAAATCTTTTAATGGCAGGAACATTATTTCCGTCTGCACCAAACCAGATGCGGTTATCTGCCACATACCTGTCAAAGGTTTCTCTGTCCAGCCGCCAGCAGTAGCCGCTGGGGGGAAGTACCTTTCTTCCTCCCGGAGTCGTAATCTCATAGACCTTTGATTCCACGATAGGGCCTACTGACAAATCGCCCGGCTTCCACGGTCCCCGCGGATCATGATCGGGATTAATGTACCGCCTGTCCGCCTCCCTGCTTCGCGGAAGTCCGCGGCAGACAGCCTTCTGGATATTCTTCGCATAACAGAGAATATAATCATGACATTCTGAGAAATGCTTTTTCAGATTAACCGGAGAATAAGCGCGTTCCCAGATAATCTGTGCCAGAAAATTAGCCTCCCCGAAAACCTCATCGCAAATCTTTTTAAGATTTGCCTGCTCATGATCGTCAATACTGAGAAAGATAACTCCATCCTCCGAGAGAAGCTCCCTCGCCAGAAGAAGACGCGAATACATCATCGAGCACCAGTCCGAATGAAATCGCCCGTTCTGCTCCGTATTTTTAAAAAGGTGCTTCTGCTCTGTGCCTCTGCCTTTGCGCGATGCAGGACGGGTAAAATTATCTCTGTAGATAAAATCATTTCCCGTGTTGTACGGAGGATCAATATACATAACCTTAACCGCATTCCTGCCGTCCTTCAGCAGCACTTTCAGAGCGTCCAGATTATCTCCTTCTATATAAAAGTTTTCCGTTTCGTCAGGATTCCTGCTTTCTTCCCGGCAGAGGGTCAGCCTTTTTCCAGCAGGACGTCCCGCCTCCGCAGCCGCTTCCCGTTTTCCTGCCCAGGTAAACGCATAGGCTTCCTCTTCCTCCGCTTCCTCTTCTGTCAGAAGCTTATGAAGGCGCTCAAAATTCACCTTTTTTTTCACTTTTCCGCCGCCGTCATTTTCTTCTTCTACACATTCAGGAAACAACTTCTCCAGCGCAGAAATATTTTCTTCCGTTGTCCTTTTTTTCATCACAGCCTTCTTACTTCTATCTCGGCTCGGAAGTCAGCATAATTCCAAGACGCTGGAAGGTTTTCTCGTCTGCCGCGCTCAGCATCCGTGAAGTATGAACCTGACTTCCCCGAAGATGCGGCAGCTGACGGAGAGCCAGATCTGCAAGCTCATTCTGCTCGGAACTTGCTGACAGCGCAATCAGCACCTCTTCCATATGAAGACGCGGATTACGGCTTCCCAGATAATCAACCTTCAGTTTCTGAATCGGCATGATGACATTCGGCGTGATAAGAAGAACATCCTTCTCGATCCCCGCCAGAACCTTCAGCGCTTTAATAAGAAGCGCTGAACATGCTCCCATAAGATCGCTGGTCTTTCCTGTAATCACACGTCCGTCCGGAAGCTCAATTGCCGCCGCCGTATGCCCTGTTTCCTCTGCTCGCTTCAGCGCCGCCGGAACCGTCTTTCTGTCCTTCGGCACTACGCCTATCTTATTCATCAAAAGCTCTATCTTATAAGCCTCTTCTTCTTTCGATCTTCCTCTTGCAATATTGACAAGCGTATGATAATAACGCCGGATGATCTCCTGACTGCAGGCCTCGCGGCAAATGTCGTCGTCAATAATACATTTACCTACCATATTGACGCCCATATCGGTCGGAGACTGGTACGGACACTCTCCATATATCTGCATAAAGATAGCCTTCAGCACCGGGAAAATTTCCACATCTCTGTTGTAATTGACGGTTGTGATGCCGTACGCCTCCAGATGATAGGGATCTATCATATTGACATCGTTCAGATCTGCCGTCGCTGCCTCATAAGCCAGATTAACCGGATGGCTCAGGGGGAGATTCCAGATCGGAAACGTCTCAAATTTTGCATATCCGGCACGCACGCCTCTCTTATGCTCATGATAAAGCTGTGAAAGACAGGTTGCCATCTTTCCGCTTCCCGGTCCGGGAGCTGTCACTACGACAAGAGGTTTCGTCGTCTCGATATACTCATTATGCCCATAACCTTCTTCACTGACAATCAGCGGAATGTTGTTCGGATAACCTGGAATCAGATAATGACGGTACACCTTCACGCCCATTTTCTCCAGGCGGCTCTGGAACATCTGTGCGCTGTACTGACCTGCAAAATGTGTAATACATACGCTTCCTACATAGAGATTTTTTGATTCAAAAATAGCTTTCAGACGCAGAAGATCGGAATCGTACGTAATTCCCAGATCGCCGCGTACTTTATTTTTTTCGATATCCTCTGCGCTGATTACAATCACAATTTCTACCTGGTCGGCAAGCTGCATCAGCATTCTCAGCTTGCTGTCCGGTTCAAACCCAGGCAGAACTCTTGACGCGTGATAATCGTCGTAAAGCTTTCCGCCGAACTCCAGATACAGCTTATTGTCAAACTGACGGATGCGTTCTCTGATATGCTCTGACTGCATCGCCAGATATTTTTCATTGTCAAATCCTTTTTTCATTTTCCGTACTCCCTGTCTGCCGTCTTTTCCAAAAACAGGAGCGCTTCAGAATCAGCTCCATCCGTCTCCGGCTGTAAGAGCTGCTTCTGGGCGCCCCGAATCAATCCGATTTCATTTTCTTCTCTTAGTCTGCGTATCCGTTCGGATTCATGGTCTGCCATCTCCAGGAATCTTCGCACATCTCTTCAATTCCGTACTGAGCTGTCCATCCCAGTTCATCCTTTGCCTTGGACGGATCTGCATAGCAGGTTGCAATATCACCCGGGCGGCGGGGCTTAATCGCATAAGGAATCTTCTTTCCGCATGCCTTTTCAAAAGCATGTACCACATCCAGAACGCTGTATCCTTTTCCTGTTCCAAGATTATAAATCAACACGCCGTTCTGAATTTCTTCAATCTTCTTAATCGCTGCCACATGACCCTTTGCCAGATCCACAACATGGATATAATCGCGCACGCCTGTTCCGTCCGGCGTATCGTAATCGTCTCCGAAGACACCGAGGCATTCCAGCTTTCCGATAGCGACCTGAGCCACATAGGGAACAAGATTATTCGGAATTCCCTTCGGATCTTCTCCAATCAGTCCGCTCTTATGCGCTCCGATAGGATTGAAATAACGCAGAAGAACTACTTTCCATTCCGGGTCGGATACATAAATATCTTCCAGAACCTGCTCCAGCATCCCCTTCGTCTGTCCATAGGGATTTGTAATCTTTCCCTTCGGGCATTCCTCTGTAATCGGCACAAACGCCGGATCTCCGTATACGGTAGCGGAAGAGCTGAACACAATATTTTTTACATTGTGCTTGCGCATCACATCGCAGAGCACAAGAGTTCCCGCCACATTATTATAATAGTACTCAATCGGCTTGGCTACGGACTCTCCTACAGCCTTCAAACCTGCAAAATGAATGACTGAATCGATATCTTCTTTATCAAAAATCTCGTTCATAGCGTCGCGGTCGAGAATATCAGCCTCATAAAAAGTTACTTTCTTTCCCGTAATCTGTTCTACCCTGTCAAGCGCCTTTTTACTCGCGTTGTACAGATTATCTGCAACTACTACATCATAGCCTGCTTCCAGAAGCTCTACGCAGGTATGGCTTCCGATAAAGCCTGCTCCGCCCGTTACCAAAATCGCCATATTGACACCCTCCTGTTTTCCCTGTACAGTCTGCAGCCCCGTATGACAGACTGCCTTCCAGTTCCTTCTATTCTCTGATAATATACCATGCTTTTCAGACAGGTGCAAGTCACAATTCTTCCCTCCCGTTCTTTTCTTTCCTGTAAAGTCTGCATATAAAAAAATAGCATTAAGTTTTCATTAATTTGTCCTCAAAAGACTTGTTCCCTCTGCCTTTTCCTCGTATAATACCTATGACGTCCCTATCCGGGACGCCGAAAGATTCTGACTATGAACTATGAGAGGAGGAACAGGACGAGCGTTGTCTGTTCTGTTTGTAATACAGGCAGCTTCGTCTTAACTGTCAGACATATGAAACGTTTCTTTCAGAATCAGCCGCCCGGACGCCTGATTACTATGGGCTTCTTCTTTGTCATCTTGTGCGGCACTTTTCTTCTGCTGCTTCCCGTATCGATACAGCCGGGAGCAGAGGTAAGCTTTACAGACGCTCTTTTCACTTCTACAAGCGCTGTCTGTGTAACCGGTCTTATCGTTGTCGATACGGCTGAACATTTTACAGTATTTGGACGTACTGTCGTCGCTCTTTTAATCCAGATCGGAGGACTTGGCGTCACTTCCGTGGGCGCCGGACTTATGCTGGCTGCCGGAAAACGCGTCAGTATCAAGGGACGTCTTTTAATTAAAGAGGCTCTCAATGTTGACAATTATAAAGGCATCATGCGCCTTATCAAAGCCATTCTCTTTATGACCTTCTTTTTTGAACTTCTCGGAATGCTTCTGAGTTTTCCTGTCTTCAGAAAAGACTATCCCTTCTGGGATGCTCTGGGAATCAGCGCTTTCCATTCTGTCGCAGCCTTTAATAACTCCGGCTTCGACATTCTGGGAGGACTCCAGAATCTGATCCCCTACCGTTCCAGTCTGCTTTTAAACCTTACAACCTGCGGACTTATCTTTTTTGGAGGACTCGGCTTTCTTGTCATCCTTGATATTTTAAAATGCCGGTTTCGCTTTCGGAAGCTTTCCCTTCATTCCAAGGTCGTACTAACCACCAGTGCCTTCCTGATTCTGTCCGGAACGCTTCTTTTAAAGGGAACCGAGGATATCACCTGGCTCGGCGCTTTTTTCCACAGCATCTCTGCCCGAACTGCCGGATTTTCCACATATTCTCTGGGAAGCTTCACAAACGCAGGACTTTTTATTCTATGCATCCTGATGTTTATCGGAGCCTCCCCCGGTTCTACTGGAGGCGGTATCAAAACGAGCACTTTTTTTGCACTCATCCAGTCTATGCGGAGCGCGCTAAATAAGAAACATTTCGGAGCCTTTCACCGAAGCATCTCTGGTGAAACCATTTCCAAGGCATACCTGATTACCCTTCTGTCTCTGTCGGTAGTCTGTGCCGGAACCTTTGCGCTCTGTGTTCTGGAACCCGAGCTCGGCCTGATGCAGATCCTTTTTGAGGTTGTGTCTGCCTTTGGCACGGTCGGGCTATCCACAGGCATCACACCCGGACTGAGCGTTGCCAGCAAACTGGTAATTACCTTGATTATGTTTATCGGCCGCCTTGGAGCTCTGACCATTGTAACCATATGGATTAACCGCCCTGAACAGAGCGCGCGTTACACAGAAGAATCTATAACGATAGGATAGGAGAATGACTATGAGATCAAAGAAAAAGAAAGCTTCCTCTTTCGGAGTCATCGGCCTCGGCCGCTTCGGCACAGCTCTTGCCATCACACTGGCGGAAGCTGGAAGAGAAGTAATTGTAGTCGATAAGAATGAAGAAAAAGTAAAGGCGATGCGCCAATATACGGAATATGCTTTTGTAACAGACAACCTTTCCAAAGAAACCCTTACAGAAATAGGAATGAAAAATTGCGATACGATTATCAACTGTATCGGCGAAAAAATCGACACCAGCATTTTGACTACCCTTAGTGTCGTCAGTCTCGGGGTTCCGCATGTCATTGCAAAGGCTACAAGCCCGGAGCAGGGAGCTGTTCTGGAGAAAATAGGCGCCGAGGTTGTATATCCGGAGCGCGATATGGCTGTCCGTCTGGGAAAGCGTCTCGTCTCCAGCAATGTTCTTGATTTTATTTTCCTGGATAATCAGATGGAAATCCAACAGGTTATGGTAGGCGAAAATATGGTGGGACACAGTGTCCAGGAATACAATATCCGTAAAAAATACGGTCTCAATATTATCGCTATCGAACAGGGCGACAGCACAGAAATTGAAATTGCTCCCGATTACCGCTTCGCTCCTCAGGATATCATCGTTGTAATCGGAAAAATAGAAAATATACGACGCTTTGAGCAGGATATGGAATAGTATTCCCGCTCAAAGTCTCGTCAGATTAAACAGCCATTTCAGCCAGCCATACACAGAGCTTGCGCGGCGAACAATCTGCCCTTCGTTACATACATGAAGGCGGCGCATTTCCTTCTCGATTTCTTTTTTGTCGGGAAGTGCGCCGTTTTTCGCCGTTTCATCAAAAAACTCAGCAAAGATTTTATGCTCCAGTATCAGCTCTGCCAATCTTAGCTGCCGCGGCTTATAGTCAAGCTTAAGAAGTCTTTCCCCTTCCGATGTCAGACATACCTGTACCTGACCTCCGTTTTTCTGCTTTTCAAACAATCCGAGATATCTTCCCGCATTAAAATAATAATCGGACTGCCGCGGCTCGAAATCCATCAGCTCTGCAATCTGCGCGGCTGTCATAGGATTTTTATGCATATTTTCCAAAAGGGAAATAATACGTTCCATGGAGTTTGCCTGAATAAAAGGGATCTCCGTCTCTTCCATCGCATCGCTAGTGCGCACAGGCGTTCTCTTCCGAACCTCCATAAGTTCTCCCTTTGTAATATGCGTATCCTGCAAAGAATAATTTTTCATCCGGACAAGTTCTATAGAAGAATAGTCCTCCGGATCGGTAAACCGGTACTCAAACAGACGGTAAATCATATTGGAATATATCGAAAACACCAGCCGCACCGGTTTTCTGACCCGTTCCTTCCAGAGACGATACGGATAATAGAGCTGTCTCACATGGAAATCACTGTGCACAACATTTTTCGCCTCTAAAATAACGACAGACGACGGATTCTCAAACCCGCCGTCTATCTCGCACTGTGCGTTCTCTACATGAATTCTTCGTCTGATGCCGCGCTCCGTATTCACCCAGAAGTCAAAAACGCCTGTTCCCATACGTCCGTTAAATGTCGCATCATTCCTTCCCTCACCGAGAAAGTCGTCCAGAATTCCTGAAAGAATCAGAGCATGGGTAGCGTTCGCTTCTGAAGTAATATGATTCACGTCAATAGATTCATATTCCGGAAGATCCACGTGCGCCATCTGCGTAACATGTTCCTTAAGCTCCGGGATTTCCTGATAAAGAAGGAAATCTCCTATCAGATAAGAATTACGGCTGTCAGGCAGAAGATTTAACTTCTGCCTGCGTAGAGCCTCTGGCAGGGAATCAGAGCTGTCCCACTTTGCCATCAGTCTTGGCTCGCGGTACTCGCGTATCTGATCTGCCGTCATTTTATAATATCCTGTTTTCTCAACCTGATCCGCCACCGGATACTTTTCCAGCAACTTTTTCCAGGCTTCATTTGCTGTAAGCTGTCTCTTTTTTTCGCTCATTTTTCTTTAATCGCGCGCTACCCTTTTCATAGTAAACAGGAAGCCGATCATCAGCAAAATTCCTATCGGAAGGGAAATCCACGCTGACTGTGTAAAACCGGCTACAATGTAGGTCACAAAGGATACCGCAGCTACGCTGACCGCGTAAGGAAGCTGCGTAGAGACATGGTTGACATGATTACACTGCGCTCCCGCGGACGCCATAATGGTCGTATCGGAAATCGGAGAGCAGTGATCTCCACAGACAGCTCCTGCCATGCAGGCGGAAATTGCAATCGTCATAAGCGTCGGATTGCTTGCGGAAAATGCCTCCACTACGATCGGAATCAGGATTCCAAAGGTTCCCCAGGAAGTTCCTGTCGCGAAAGCCAGAAGGCAGCCAACTACGAAAATAATAGCCGGAAGAAGATTTACAAGTCCCTTGGAACTGCTCTTGATCAGAGCTGCCACAAATTCTGCGGCTCCAAGGCTGTCTGTCATCGCCTTCAGAGTCCATGCAAAGGTCAGAATCAGAATTGCCGGAACCATAGCCTTAAATCCATCCGGAATGCAGCTCATACAGTCCTTAAAGGACAGAACTTTTCTGGAAACATAGAGAAGCACCGTGATTCCCAGAGCAAAAATGCTTCCAAGGGCAAGTCCTACGGAAGCGTCGCTGCCGGAGAAGGCTTCTACAAAGCTTGCTCCCTCAAAAAATCCTCCCGTATAAATCATACCGATAACACAGCACACAATCAGAGAAACAATCGGAATCAGAAGATCCTTTACGCTTCCCACTCCTACGGAATCAAGCGCCTCTGCATTTGCGTAAGGGCGATCCGGAGTCGTATAGATATCTCCCTTTCTGGCATTATCCTCATGCTTCTTCATCGGACCGTAATCTACATTCATCACTGCAATCGCTATCATCATTACAATCGTAAGAAGCGCGTAGAAATTAAACGGAATCGCACGGATGAAAAGAGCCAGTCCGTCCTCTCCCTCTACAAAGCCTGTTACAGCCGCCGCCCAGGATGAAATCGGCGCAATAATACAGACAGGCGCCGCTGTAGAATCGATAAGATAAGAAAGCTTTGCGCGGGAAATATTGTGCTTGTCTGCCACAGGACGCATCACGCTTCCTACCGTCAGACAGTTGAAATAATCGTCAATAAAAATCAGCACGCCAAGCGCAATCGTAGCAAGCTGCGCTCCTACACGCGTCTTAATATGCTCACCTGCCCAGCGTCCGAAAGCCGCAGAACCGCCCGCTCTGTTCATCAGAGACACTATCGCGCCTAAAATAACCAGGAACACCAGAATACCTACATTATACGGATCGGAAAGTACCTTTACAATTCCTCCCTGGAATACATGCATCACTGTTCCTTCAAAGCTGAAGCCGGAATAAAACAGACCTCCGACCAGAATTCCCAGAAACAGGGAAGAATACACCTCTTTTGTAATCAGCGCCAGTCCGATAGCTACTACCGGAGGCACAAGCGCCCAAAAGGTTGAATACATGGCAGGAACGTACTCTGCCGTTCCACTCTCTGAAGCAAAAACCGGAAACGCTGCTCCTGCCAGCAGAACCAGCATCAGAAACGCTGCCGCCGTTCCCTTACGTCTTCTTGTTACATTCATAAACTCCATCCTCTCTTTTCTCTGCCGTAAGAACAAAAAAGACCATGAACCCATTGAATAAAACTGTGTTCATGGCCGAAGACCGCTCTATGTGTCCGCCGATGATAGCTCTCCACAGTCTTGTGACAGTCCGGCACATCTTATGTGCCGACCCAGAAGTTCCCGCTTCGGGAAGCAGTGAAACCTCTTCGGCAGTCTCCCCTTTCGTGTACAGCGGCTCCCGCACCAAAACTGAACGCTACTCTTGAAAACTGCGCCTCTATCATTCTTACCTTATATTATAATATGTTTCTGTGTTCAGGCTGTACGCCTTTACACTGTAGCCATCGTACCACGAATCAGCGCAGAGTGCAAGGGGAAGCTGCATAATTTTCAAATCGTACTGTATAATTTTCAAATCGTACCAGTTCTGCCGGATTCCTATATACAATTTTCTCTTTCTGTGATAAGCTGTGTTCTAATATATAGAACAGCCTTATTCCGGCTGTTCCCTACAATCATAGACAGGAGTGAACTGCAAATGAAAAAATGTAACAAAAAAGACTTTTTTACGATTCCTAATCTCATGTGCTATTTTCGTATTCTTCTGATTCCTGTATTCTGCTTTCTGTATATCCGCGCAGAAACGCCTGCCGATTATCTGCAGGCTGCTCTGGTCGTTCTTCTTTCCAGCCTGACTGACCTTTTCGACGGCAAAATCGCAAGACGTTTCAATATGGTAACAGAATGGGGAAAAATTCTCGACCCTATTGCCGATAAGCTTTCCCATGCCGCGCTTGCCTTTTGTCTCGCAACACGCTATCCCCTGATGTGGGCGCTGATTGCTCTGATGGCTCTCAAAGAAGGCTATATGGGAATTATGGGACTTATCTTTCTCAAAAAAGGAAAAATGCTTGACGGCGCCATGTGGTTCGGAAAAGTATGTACCACCGTCCTCTTTGTGGGGCTTCTCGTGCTCTTTCTCTTCCCGTATCTCCCCGCTGCCGCTGTCAACGGACTGATTCTGTTTATGATGACGGTTATGCTTATCACACTGCTGCTGTATATTCCCGAATTCCGGAAAATGCGCTGATCGCATTACTCCAAGGAGGTGATTTCGCTTGCTGAAGCTTATTTTACTGCTTATTTATATCTTTCTTATACTGACTGTCATATTTCTGGAACGCAAAAGTCCCACAGAGGCTCTCCTCTGGGTTCTTGTTCTCGTATGTCTTCCCTACCTCGGAGCAATTCTGTATCTGATATTCGGAAGCACGATTGCCATTAAGCTCACAGCCTTTATACGGAAAAAACGTCTGCAGCAATATCAGGCGGAAAAGGACTCTCCTTCTTCCCTGGACGCACCGTTCCAGGGCGAAACAGCCGGGCTTTCTGACGCCGGCCGTCTTTCCCTCTCCGACGAGGACTGCCAGGTTGTCCGTTTTAATGCAAGCTACAACGAAAGCCCCCTTACCAGCTACGAAAACGCTTCTATTTATACAAGCGGAAAAAGCCACTACGAGCAGCTCTTTCAGGATATCCGTCATGCCGAAACCTGTATTTTTGTCGAGTTCTACACGATTCATCACGACGCTGTCGGCGAGGCTTTCGCCGCCGCTCTTGCGGAGCGTGCCCGTGCCGGTGTAGAGGTGCTCGTTCTCTGCGACTTTATTGCCAATCTGTCTACGCCGCAGAAAATGTTTCTTCCGCTCACGCAGGCAGGCGGCAAGGTTATCCGTGTCAAACCCTATTTCACGCATTACCGCAGCCACCGGAAAATTGTTTCCATCGATCACCGCATTTCCTATATCGGCGGTATGAATATCGGAAAGCAGTATGCCAATATGGCTGCCGTAAAAAATCCCTGGAGAGATACGCAGATCCGGTTGGAAGGCGAGGCATGCGCCCGTGTCCTCGACGAATATTTTCTGACAGACTGGCTCTGTTCCGTGCGTCAGAAGGACAGAAGCAAAGCCATGGCACGGCTCTTGGCCCTTCCCAAAGCAGAACCTCTCTTTGTCTCAGCTTCCGCACTCTCGCCGCGCTGCACAGAGCCTTCCTCCCGAAACCTCTGCCAGTTTATCGTGGGCGGCGTTGACAGTAATAAGGAAGCCGTAAAAATGTGCTACCTGAGTATGATACGAAGCGCCCGGAAACGCATCCGCATTCAGTCGCCTTATTTCATTCCGGATTCTTCTATTCTGGACGCTCTGAAAACAGCGGCTGCCGCCGGAGTGGAAATAGAGCTTATGATTCCCGGAGTCAAAGCCAGCTTTTTCCTTGATCCGGTAACGACCTACTACTGCGGTCAACTTCTGGAATATGGAGCCAAGGTCTATAAATACCACGGCTATATCCATGCAAAAACCATGATTATCGACGAGGAACTCTGCTGTATCGGCTCTGTCAATATGGATATACGAAGTCTTCAGGTAGACGATGAAATCTGCGGCGTCTTCTATGAAAACGCACTTGTAAAAAAATATTCAGGCTGCTTCGATACGGATATCACCAACTCTGATCCCTATACCTGGCAGACCTTTCTCGAGCGTGACAGCCGGGAACGTTTTCAGGAGAGTATCTTCCTCCTCTTCGCTCCGCTAATGTAACAGACACTGCCGTATTTTTATGCTGTCAGAAACAAAACAAAATAAAACAGGAACACAGCGGCGGCAATAACGCCGAGTACCAAAAGTACCTTCTTCATAGGAATCTCCTTTCTCCTTCTCCGAACGTCTACTTATCTGTAAACTTCAGTTCATATTCATTCAGGTCGTATTCATTTCCAAAAAACCCTTTCAGAATTCTCTCCGCGTTACTGCGCGCATCCTCAAGAATTCCATTTGCAACAGCATCCTTTTCCGCCTGCTGCATCAGATTATTCAGCGCTTCGTTATTCTCTTCCAGCGTTATTTTCCGGAAAATACTTTCATCCTCATGATATACCTGAAACGTATCTGTATCCACTTCGCAGCTCAGTATCTCCGCCTGTGGCAATTTTACCTCTATGACTCCCTTTTTCTCTGACCACTCAACTTCGCCGAAATCAAAGCCCGCCTTTACAACCACATCATAACTGTAGATATATTTGCTCTGTGTAAACGGGATCTTAATCCCCCACAGCTCTCTTGCCGCCTCCGTGACGTTGACCTCCGTGCAATACGCCGCCTGCGTCGCCAGCTCTCCAATATCCTCAAATCCTATTTTCGTCGTTTTACTTTCCACAGAGACATATTTTCTGACTCCCAGTACAAGAAGCACCAGTACCACAGCGGCAATCACAACCGCAAGCACTTTCCCTGTCAGGTACATTTTAATCCATCCGCTTTTCCCTGCTCCCTGTTTCTTTTCTCTCTTCTCCCGCTTTTCGCTCTTCACTACTTCTTTCTTTTCTTCCACTGGTCCGTCCTCTCTTTTGTTTGATCTTTTCAGATTGTTTCATCTTATTTTATCATACTTTTCTCACAAAATGAATCTCACGGTTGTTTTTTTATCAGCCCTTCTATCCTTTCCAGCATATGACCTGTCATCAGAAAAATCGTTTCGTAGTGCATATAGTCCATGATATTTTCATCGAACATAAATTTTAAACTGGCGGGAAACTCCTCATCTGCCTCCCAGTACTGCATAGGAACCGGCAGAAACGAAAACGGATAGAGTATGAACGCCGCATCACCTTTCAGCTCCGACTCTTCCCCGAAAACAGAGCACGCTGCTTTCAATTCCTTCACTTTTCCATTAAAAAATTCCGCCGTTTTCTGAAACATGTATCCTCCCGGAACGGAAGATTTGACAGTACCTTTCAATGTATTGAGCGAACAATACCTCCCTGAAAGACTGAAGTCCTCTTTTGCATAACAGAGCACGTCATATATCGTCATCGATTCATTATAGTCTGCCTCCTCGCATGTCCGGAAAGAATCGCACGACCATTCCACAACGCCTGTACCGCGGCCGATCCTGTAAAGTCTCTTCATAAACTCAATATACAGATACTCCCTGTCATTCTTCAGGGAAAATTTACGAATCATTTTTTCCTGATCATATTTCAGAAATTCACTCCGCATCTGATTGCGTGTAACTTCATAATTTGACAATGCCATCTTCTCTCCGCTCCTTTTTCAAATGTTCCTTTGTCCTTCGCGATGATACTTCGATCTTTCTGCTTTTATCCTATCGTAATCACTTTAGTGGCAATTCTCTCTTCAAATACCGCATCATGCTCTACCAGCAGCATCGCAGGCGAAAACTGCAGAATCAGCTGTTCTATCTGCATTCTCGAATAGACGTCAATATAGTTCAGAGGTTCATCCCACACAAACAAGTGCGCCGGTTCGCAAAGACTTTTCGCAAGCAGTACCTTCTTCTTCTGTCCAGCCGAAAAATCTCTCATATTTTTCTCAAATTGCTCTCGTTCAAAATCCATTTTTCTAAGTACTGCTTTAAATAAGCTTTCCTCCAGCCCGTACTTCTCTGCAAACTCTGTCAGAGTACCTTCCAGATCTGAAGCGTCCTGCGGAACATAAGAGATTCTCAGTCCAGATCCTGCCGTAATGGTTCCCGTATGCTCAATCTCATTTCCCATCAGTAATTTCAGCAGACTGCTTTTCCCGCTTCCATTCCTGCCCTTAAGAAGAATTCTCTCTCCCCGGCAGATGTCAAACGTTACATTCCTGCATACAGAGCGTCCCTCATAAGCCACGGATACCTCGCGAAAAGAAACCAGCTTTTCACTATGATAAGACACAGGAACTATCCTTAAAGCTTCTGCAAATTCCGCATTTTTAAGTAATTTTGATTTTTCTTCTATCGCTTTTTCTTTCCTTGCCTCTATATTTTTTGAACGCTTCATCATCTTTGCCGCCTTGTGTCCGACATATCCCTTGTCCGCAGCCCCTCTCTTAGAAGCCTCTACCTTATCCGACCAGACTTCCGACTGCTTCGCCGAACTTTTCATACGAACAATCTCTTTTTTAAGGCGCTCGTTTTGCCTGATTTCAAATGTCTGACGCCGTTCAAAATTTTCCATCCAGTCAGAAAAATTTCCGCTTTGCACTTCTATATTCGTCCTGTTCAGCGCCAAAATATGATCTACACATTCATCCAGCACATATCTATCATGTGATACAAGGAGAAAGCCCTTTTTCTTTTTCAGATAATCCGCAACCTGCCTGCGCGCCGTCTCATCCAGGTGGTTTGTCGGCTCATCTATAAGCAGAAAGTACTCCTCTTTCAGGAACAGAGCCGCGAGAAGAACTTTTGTCTGCTCGCCGTTGGACAGCGTTTCAAACGGACGCCACAGAACTTCTTCTTTCACCTTCAAACAGGATAACTCTTTGAGCAATTCCCATTCCTGCGCCGCAGGACAGATTTCCTGTAAAATATATTCCGTCAGCTGCGTTTTATCGGAAACCTCAAACGGAAAATACTCAAATGGAACAGAACTGCTTATTTTTCCGCTGTATTCATACTTTCCAAGAAGCAGATTCAGCAGCGTAGTTTTTCCTCTTCCATTACGCCCTACGCAGCCAAGCTTCCAGTCTGTATCAATCTGAAAACTCACATTTTCAAAAACAGAATCTCCGCCGTTCTCATAAGAAAATGTAAGATGATCTATACAAATCATCGACATTGTAAAACTCCTCCTTCATTTTACAAGCTTTTTGCCGTATAGAAAAGGCTTTTCTGCATACGCAAAAAAGCCTTACATCAACACTTTCAAATATCAATCTGACACAAAACGCCCGTCAGCCTGCATATGGAAATTTGATGAAAGATAATCTAATTTAAGCGTACACAAAAGAAGCTGTCTATACCAGCATCCTCATTTTGCATCTTACTTAAAATAAATTATCTAATAATCATCTCTTCACCCTACGCAGCGGCGTCCTTTCTGTTTTATGAATATATTGTAACACAGACTGGATTCCTGTCAATCACAAGTATAAAAAATATTTAACTCAAGCGATAAGTGCGGCAGAAAAATCTTATTTCCCCACAAGTGCTTTTAATTCATCCAGGCTAAGCCAGCTTTCACTGTCTTTCACTGCCTCTTCTGCCTCCTGCAGCTTCATTAACAGCTTTTTCTCTGCACAATCACGCTCATAATCTTCTATATCAAGCACAACAAACCGTCCTCTGCCATTCTTTGTCAGATATACAGGTTCACCTTTGCGGCAGTTTTTCAGGACTTCATTATAATTTCTCAAATCAGATACTGGTAAAATATTAGCCATATTTTTCAGCTCCTTCCTTGATTTTATATTATTTGAACTACTTTTATTATACACAAAAAGCTGTAAAATTCAACGTAGAATTTTACAGCTTTGATTTAATCTATCTTTTCCTGACTGGAAAGGGCTGCCTGCAAAAGACAGCGTCCTCTCTATCATACGCGTTTCATCACTGACCTATGTCCACCAGACCTGTTTTTAACATGGAATCAGAAAACTCAAGCACTGCCCCATCGCCGTTAAGATTCAGATACATATCGTTCAAGTCATTCTCATTCACAATCCACGCCATATTCACCTGTATACTCTCGCCGGGCTTTAATGAAGAAATATAGTTTCTTCCATTCCCATAATTCTCTGATACACTGCTGTATGCCATTTCACCTGTATGCGCAGCGCCGTCCCATATTACACGATCGTAGTCAACTCCCGATCGTTCTGTCGGATAGTAAATTTGATATACCCCGTCTTCATGATCCATTAACAGCAGTGTGCCGAGATAAAGCATGTGCTCTATTTCTTCATCCGACTTATTGGTATAAGTAACTGTCGCATAAACAAGCTTCTGTTTTACACTTTTTGTTTTTACAATCTCATCCACCGAATCAATGCCATTACCGGACTTAATATAAGACAGTGTATTATTTACTAAATTTCCATCCGTTCCAACCGCGTCAATCCATTCCTCCGGCATCTTGTTCTGATCAAGCAGCCGCAGGTCATCCTCCACCTGAACAGAATCAACACAAGCCAAAATCTTCTTATCTTCAATATAACTGCCAGCGCTGTCTTCTCCTGATGCTGACATCTCAAACGTTTCTCCAATCTGATGCATTGGCAGTTTATTATCTGCAACGGAAGTCACCCCTGCTTCACCCTCTGCTTCTTCA
>CAUWNO010000030.1:0-19472 GCA_963559965.1 uncultured Lachnospiraceae bacterium
CTGCCATCTGCGTCAGCCCCTTTTCCCAGCTGGCTGTCAGTTCAGGGTTCAAAAGGCTGTATACGGAAGCTCTGACCACATCGTAAATCATTTCTCCCAGAAGCGTCGGCGTAATAATCTGCGTCTTCTTGTTCAGGGCAATATATTTATTATTGACGAGCTTTTTCAGGATTTCCGCCCGGGTCGCACTCGTTCCGATACCGCTTCCCTTGATCTGGGCGCGAAGCTCTTCGTCTTCTATCAGCTGTCCCGCATTTTCCATCGCAAGAATCATCGAACCTGAATTATATCGTTTCGGCGGGGAAGTCTCTCCTTCCTTTATCCGAAACGACGCGACGTCAATCGTATCTCCTTTTTTCAGACGTTTCAGAAGCTCCAGAAAATCTGCGTCTGCTCCCACGTCCTCTGTCTCGTCCTCTTCCGCTTTCTTCTTTCCCGTTTCCGTAGCAGGAGGAAGAACCTTCAGGTATCCTTCTGCCAGAAGAACCTTAAAGCTCGAAAAAAAGCGTTCTCCCTTTATCTCCGTTACAAGCTGTACCTTCTGATATTCTGCCGCTGGATAAAAGATGCTCAGAAATCTCCGGGCTATGATCTCATAAATCTGCTCCGCCGTATGCGAGAGACTCCGAAGCGCTCCCATTCCCTGTCCGGTCGGTATGATAGCGTAATGGTCTGTAATCTGCTTATCATTGACATAGCGGGTTTTCGCAATACTTTTCCACGCGCCGCCGTCAAGCACCTCGGCTGCAAACTGAGAAACGTGTCCATAAGAACGAAGTCCCGCAATATTTTTCCCTATCTCCTTCGCCACAGCCGTAGAAAGTACGCGGGCGTCTGTTCTGGGATAGGTCACCAGCTTTTTCTCATAAAGCTCCTGCACCACGCGCAGCGTCTCGTCCGGACTCAGCTTAAACCGGCGGGAACATTCATTCTGAAGCTCTGCAAGATTGAAAAGAAGAGGCGGATTTTTCTTTTCTTTTTTACGCTCTGCCGAGAGTATTTCCGCGCGTACGGGCTGCTCCTTCTCCAGGAAATCAATCAGTTCCTGGGCGTCCTCTTTCTTCAAAAATCCGTTTTCTTTATAAAGCTTCTGCGGCTGACAGAATACGGAGCCTGACGTTGCCCGCCATTCTCCCTCAAAGCTCTTTCCGCTGAGCAGAAAATCTCCCAGAACCCTGTAAAAGGGCGTTTTGACAAACTCTCTGATTTCACGCTCGCGCCGCACAACCATTCCCTGCACACACGTCATCACGCGTCCTACGGAAATCACGGTAAATTTCGTATGAAGATAGCTGGAAATAGCATTCCCGTATTTCAGAGTCAGCAGACGTGAAAAGTTAATTCCCATCAGGTAATCTTCCTTCGCCCGCAGGTACGCCGCGCTTGCCAGATTGTCATACTCTGACAGATCCTTCGCTTCACGGATTCCTCTTAAAATCTCCTCTTCTGTCTGCGAGTCAATCCAGACTCTGCGTCTCTTTTTCCCCTGGACTCCTGCCATCTGTTCTACAAGGCGGTAAATATATTCTCCCTCACGTCCGGAGTCGGTACACACATAAATGGTTTCCACATCCGGTCTGTTCAGAAGACTCTTTACAATCTCATACTGCTTTTTTACAGAGGGAATCACCTCATACAGAAAGCTGTCCGGAAAAAAAGGCAGTGTCTCGAGACTCCAGCGCTTATACTTCGCATCGTAGACTTCCGGATAACTCATCGTGACAAGATGGCCTACGCACCAGGTCACGACGCTGTCCTCTCCTTCCAGATATCCGTCTCTGCGCGCCGTCTTAAGTCCCAAAGCTTTGGCAAACTCCTGCGCCACGCTTGGTTTTTCGGCTATATATAATGATTTTCCCATACTTCCTCACTTTCCGGTCTATTCTATCACAGAACACAAGACGGATGCAACGTCTTTTGGAAGGGGCGCTTTTACGCAGATCTGCCTTCCTTCAAAGGGCTGATAGAAAAGAAGCTCGCCGGCATGAAGAGCCGTTCTCCCCATTCCGAATGCTTCGGCATCCTTCCTCCCGTACAGGGAATCTCCAAGGAGCGGCGTACCTTCATACGCCATGTGTACGCGGATCTGATGCATCCTCCCCGTCTCAATTCTCACCTTAAGAAGGGCTGAGGTTCCCCCTTTTCCCGTTTTCAGAACCTCATACCGCGTCACCGCCCTTTTCCCTCCAAAAGAAACGCGCATCCGGGTCCTGTCAGAAGGGTCTGCCTCTATCGGAACCGTAATCTCTCCCTGCATACGTTCCGGGACGCCGTCTGTAAGCGCAAAGTAGGTTTTTACAAGCATCCCTTCTTCTCTCTGCCGCTCGATTCTTGCCGCTGCCGCCTGATTCTTGGTAGCAAGAATCACACCGGAGGTATCCTTATCAAGCCGTCCCGGAAAGCGAATGACGGAGTCCTCTCCCTTTTCTCTTAAATAGCAGGCAAGCCTGTTCGCCAGCGTATCCTTATCAAAGCTCCCTTTTCCGGCAGGGTGTACGAGAACGCCTGCCGGTTTATCAAGAACGATTACGTCGCAGTCCTCATACAGAACGCGAATGCCTTTATTCGACGGGGCAAGTACCGGAGAGGAAGCCTCCTCCGGCTCAAGAAGAACCTCCACAAGCTCTCCTGCCCGCAAAAGGGCTGATACCTTTTTCTGCTCTTTGTTGACGCAGATCCCATTTTCCCGGAATTTTGCCCTGCTTATCTCTCTTTGCGAAAGCCTCATGGAAGCTCTCAGAAAATGCTGCAGGCTGTATCCGTCTTCTTTTTCCGTTACATATCTTCCGATTCTTCGCTCCATCTCTTTCCCTCTTCGTTTTACCTTGTCCGCTTTCTTTTCCCGTGTTAAAATAGCTTCAAAAGCGCCCTCCAAAGACAGATTTCCTGCCTGCGGCGCACAAAACCAGCATCTAAGGAGACTCTATGAAAACTGTCGGAATTATTGCAGAATACAATCCTTTTCATAAAGGCCATGCCTATCAGCTCCAGAAGGCAAAGGAGCTTGCCGGAGCCGACTATGCCGTCATTGTCCTGAGCGGAAACTTTGTACAGAGAGGACTCCCGGCTCTTGCCGATAAATATGTCCGAACGGAAATGGCTCTCCATGCAGGCGCCGATCTCGTTGTCGAGCTGCCCTGCGCCTATGCCGTGGGAAGCGCCGAAGCCTTTGCTCAGGGCGCTGTTTCTGTTCTGAACGCTCTTGGCTGCATCGACGTCCTCTGTTTTGGAAGCGAAGCCGGACAGCTTGACGCAATTCTTCCCTACGCCCGGCTCTTTGAGGAAGAACCGCCTCTCTACCGCTCTCTTCTTAAGGAGAATCTGAAAAACGGACAAAGCTTTCCTGCCGCCAGAAGAGAGGCTGCCGAAACTTATTTTCAGCTCACAGAACGCATTTTCCCCTGCTGCGCGGAAGACGCCGATCTGAAAGAGACAAAGTTCTCTCCCCTTGACGAGCCGAACAATATTCTCGGAGTAGAATACTGCCGCGCTCTTCTTCACCAGAAAAGCTCCATCCGTCCGCTGACGCTCCCCCGCCGTTCTTCCGGCTATCACAGTCTTTGCCTTGACACAGAAATGGCGTCTGCCACAGCTATCCGGCGCGCCGTTTTAGCAGACGGGAACGAAAAGCAGGCGGCTTACAGCCAGCTTCCGGAATACGCAGGAAGGCTTCTTAAAAAAGCGCTTCTGGACGCTTCTCCCGTAACACTCGACGATTTCTCTTCGATTCTTTCCTACCGACTTCTGTCCCTGAAAAAGGAAGAGCTTGCCTCTTTTGAGGATGTAGGAGAAGAGCTTGCCGCCCGCATCGAAAAACTCCGCTTCCAGTTTACAGGCGCGCAGGCGTTTGCCGATCTTGTCAAAACGCGGCGTTTTACTCATACGCGCATCACCCGGGCACTCTGCCATATTCTTCTTGATCTCCGGCAGGAAGATGCCGACGAAAGGAAGGCACAGGGATGGCCTGTATATCTTCGTGCGCTTGGTTTCCGCAAAAGCGCTTCCCCTCTTCTTGGAGCAGTAAAAGAAAAAAGCGCCGTGCCGCTTCTTGTAAAAGCGGCAGACGCCTCCGGCGTACTGTCCCAAAAGCAGCTGCGCCTCTTTGAACAGGACGTCTTCGCCGCCCACCTCTACGAGACTGTGAGAGCCAGACGGCGGCACGTTCCTCTGATTCACGAATATACGCGTTCTCCTGTGATTCTTCCCTGAGTTTTACTCATTCCCGGCGGCAAAAGCCAGGATTTCTTCCGGCTTTTCCAGCCGCCAGTCAGCTTCAATACCTTCCGGCTCAAGACAGCCCCAGAGAACGAGGGCGCAGTCTGTTCCGGCAGATCGCGCGCAGTCCATATCATAGACGGTGTCTCCAAAAAACAGCACCTCTTCCTTTGACGCGCCTGTCCTTCTCAGGTATTCGTTCATCGGATCCGGATACGGCTTTCCTCTTTTTGTATCGCTGGATGTGATGGCGCAGTCAAAGAAGGTCCGAAGCCCTTTTTCTCCAAAATGCTCTTCATATTCCTCCCGAATCTTCGATGTAATAATTCCAAGGGAAACGTCTTTTTTCCGAAGCTCCCGGAGAACCTCCTCCATCCCCGGAAACAGCGGCATTCCCAAACGGTTCGACGTCGCGTTGTAATGACGTATCCAGACGTCAAGGGCAGCCTGGGCATCCTCGAAGCCAAGAATCTCCATAGTCCGAAGCCCCGGTATTCCAAAAGAAAACTGAAGCTCCTCAAGGGGTACTGTCTCGCCCCGAAGCTCTTTCAGGGCGTCCTGCAAAGAAAGCATATTGATTCTGGCTGAATCCATAAGCGTTCCGTCAATATCAAATACCAGATGTTTATACGTTTTCATTTTCTCCTCCGCTCTTAATTCTTAAACGAGTGAATCGGGGCAGGAATTCGTCCGCCGCGGCTTACAAAGGCGTCGCAGGAGAACGAATTGACAGGCATAATCGGAGCATAGCCCAAAAGTCCTCCGAACTCTACCATCTCTCCGACGCCTTTTCCTATTACAGGAATCAGGCGCACTGCCGTCGTCTTCTGATTAATCATTCCGATCGCCATCTCATCTGCGATCACTCCCGCTATGGTAGACGCCTTCGTGTCTCCCGGAACCGCAATCATGTCGAGTCCCACCGAGCATACGCATGTCATGGCTTCCAGCTTTTCAAGCGTAAGCGCACCCGCCTGCACAGCGTCAATCATTCCCTGATCCTCGCTGACAGGGATAAACGCTCCGCTGAGTCCTCCGACATAGGAGGAAGCCATAACGCCGCCCTTTTTCACCTGATCATTCAGAAGGGCAAGGGCTGCCGTCGTTCCCGGCGCTCCGCAGCGTTCCAGACCGATTTCCTCAAGAATCTCTGCCACGCTGTCTCCCACGGCAGGCGTCGGAGCAAGAGAAAGATCGACGATACCGAAGGGAATCCCCATTCTTCTTGAGGCTTCCTGGGCAACGAGCTGACCGACTCTTGTCACCTTAAAGGCTGTCTTTTTTATCGTCTCGCAGAGAACCTCAAAATTCTCGCCGCGCACCTTGGTGAGCGCATGCTTTACAACGCCCGGTCCGCTGACTCCGACATTGATAATCGCATCCGCCTCCGTCACGCCGTGAAAAGCTCCTGCCATAAACGGATTGTCGTCCGGTGCATTACAGAATACAACAAGCTTTGCACAGCCGAGTGAATCTGCATCCTTCGTATACTCCGCCGTCTTCACAATCATATCGCCCATAAGACGAACCGCATCCATATTGATTCCGCATTTTGTGGAGCCTACGTTGACCGAACTGCACACGCGTTCTGTTCCTGCAAGCGCCATAGGGATCGAACGAATCAGGTTTTCGTCTCCCTTCGTCATACCCTTGGCTACAAGAGCTGAATATCCGCCTATAAAGTTTACGCCTACCTCTTTTGCCGCCCTGTCAAGCGTCTTTGCTATCGTTACATAATCTTCCGGACAGCTGCAGGCAGCTTCGCCGATCATGGCAATCGGCGTCACAGAAATTCTCTTATTTACAATCGGGATTCCGTAATCGCGCTCTATGGATTTTCCCGTCTTTACCAGATCCTTTGCCACACGCGTAATCTTCTCGTATATCTTCTGATTCAGACGATCCAGATCAGAATCCGCGCAGTCCAAAAGGCTGATACCCAGCGTGATGGTTCTGACGTCCAGATTATCCTTTTCTATCATCTGGTTTGTCTCTTTTACTTCGTATAAATTAATCATAGGGACTCCTTTCGCCTCAGATCCGATGCATCCTGTCAAAAATTTCTTCGTTCTGGCACTTGATCGTCACGCCAATCTCGTCTCCGATCTGCTCCAGCTCTCTGGAAAGGCTTTCAAAGGATTTGACATTTCCGGTATCCACAATCATCATCATATTGAAAAAGCCCTGTACAATCGTCTGTGAAATATCCAGAATGTTGACTCCGTTCTGGGCAAGGTAAGTACACACCTTCGCAATAATTCCCACCGTGTCTTTTCCTACTACTGTAATAATCGTCTTTTTCATAACTTCCTCCTTTTTGGAATCGTATCCTATAAAAGCCTCTGTCAGATCTCGATACAGGCTGAGCAGGCGTCTCTTCCCGCTACCTCCATCGGAAAATCTCCGGGCTTATATGGCGTATCTCCCAGCATCAGTTCCAGCTTTACCGTCTCATAGGCAAGCTCCGCATAATTGTTTTCCTTACTCAGATGCCCCAGAAAAACAGCCTTGATATCATCGTGCAGCACCTCGCAGAGAAGCTTCCCCGCCGACTCATTGGAAAGATGACCCCGGTCTCCTGAAATTCTCTGCTTCAGATAATAGGGATAGGCTCCGACCTGAAGCATATGGATATCATGATTTGCTTCCAGAAGCAGGGCGTCAAGCCCCTTTAAATGGTCTACCGTATAGTCTGTGTAAACTCCCAGATCTGTCGCGACAGCAGCCGTTTTTTCTCCGCAGGCAACCCGATAGGCTACCGGCTCCGCCGCGTCGTGAGAAATCGCAAAGGGTGAAATCCGAAGATCTCCAATCTCAAACTCCTGATCGGCATATATATTCTGAAACAGGCTCTCTTCTATCTTCCCGAGACTGCTCATCCTTTTAACTGCCGCAGCCGTTCCCGGGGTAGCATATACGGGAATCTCATATTTGCGCGCCAGAACGCCCAGCCCCTTAATATGGTCAGAATGTTCATGCGTCAGAAGGATTCCGTCAATATCCTTTCCGGAAAGGGAAAGCTCCTTTAAGCCTGCTTCGACACGCTTTCCGCTGATTCCCGCGTCAATCAGGATGTGATGATTCTCTGAACCTATGTAGATACAGTTGCCGCTGCTTCCGCTGGCAATACTGCACATTCTCATACCATGTATCTCCTTTTTCTTCGTATCGTTCTTTTAAAAAATATAACCGCGTTCTTCAAGAAGCCTCCTGACCTGCAGAAGCGTCTTTTTCTCGTCAGAACCGTTGTCTATGACTTCCTGACAGTATTTCCTGAAAACGCTGTCCGGCTTCTGGCTGGAAAGAATCGCATCCGTCTTTTCATCCGAATATCCTCTTGACTGCCGAAGCCTCTCTCTCCGCAGCCTCTCTTCGGTATAAATATACCAGAATTCATCGCAGATTTCATCATAATGATCTTCTATCAGAAGAGCTGCTTCTATAAAGAAAAAACGGCATTCTCCTTTTTCCTCTTCCAATCGTATCTCTCTTCGGATAAAATCTTTCACCGCCGGATGAATCACGCTGTTCAGCCAGTTAAGCTCCTCTTTATCCGAAAATACGAAACTGCCCATAAGCTGCCGGTCAATTCTCCCGTCCGCCCCTGTAATGCGCTCTCCGAAATGCTCTCGAATCTTATCGTAAGCCTCTGTGCCCGGCTCCATCACCAGATGACCTGCCCGGTCCGCCTGTACGGTTCTCACGCCCGGAATCGTGTCCAAAAAAGACAGAACCGTACTTTTTCCGGCTCCTACGCCGCCTGTAATTCCTATGATTTTCATATTTTGCTCCCCATCCCGGCGTTCCTCATTTTCCGGTGTTCCTCATTCCGGCGCTCTCTGTCAGTGAGCCTCATACCAGTTGCTTCCCTGCTTCATATCAATCTCCAGCGGCACGAGAAGATCTGCCGCTCCCTGCATCTCTTCGGCAAGGATCGTCTTTACCTTCTCAATCTCGGATTCCTCCGCCTCAACCAGAAGCTCGTCGTGTACCTGCAAAAGGAGACGGGAGGCAAGCCCTTCTCTTTGCAGTCTCTCATCTGTCCGTATCATGGCAAGCTTAATAATATCTGCGGCTGTGCCCTGTACCGGCGCATTCATCGCCACCCTCTCGCCGAAGGAACGCTGCATAAAGTTGGAAGACTTCAGCTCCGGAACCGGTCTTCTCCGTCCGAAAAGCGTCTCTGCATATCCCTCTTTTTTTGCATTCTCCACGCATCCGTCAAGAAACTCTTTAATCTTCGGATAACTTTCAAAATAGTTCTCGATATATTCCTGCGCCTCTTTGCGCGTAATACTCAAATCCTGGGAAAGGCCGAAAGAGCTGATCCCGTAGACGATTCCGAAATTAACTGCCTTGGCATTTCTTCTCTGAAGAGGCGTCACCTCGTCAAAGGGCACATGAAATACCTGGGAGGCTGTCAGCCTGTGAATATCCTGCGCCTTCCTGTAGGCTTCTATCAGATTTTCGTCGCCCGACATATGAGCCAGCACTCTTAACTCGATCTGCGAATAGTCTGCATCTACCAGAACGCAGCCCTCTGCCGGAATAAAAGCCTTTCGTATCCTCCGCCCAAGCTCCATACGAATCGGTATATTCTGAAGATTCGGTTCCGTGCTGCTTAACCGTCCCGTCGCTGTAATCGTCTGTTGGAAGGTCGTATGAATCCTTTCATCCTCTCCAATATAGACGGCAAGACCGTCTGCATACGTCGATTTCAGCTTCGCCAGCTGGCGGTACTCCAGCACGTCTGCAACAATCGGATGATCCACGGCAAGCTTTTCCAGAACCTCTGCCGAAGTGGAATATCCCGTCTTCGTCTTCTTTGCGCCCTTCATTCCCAGCTTGTCAAAAAGAATCATGCCAAGCTGCTTGGGGGAATTGATATTGAAGGTTTCTCCAGCCTCCTCATAAATCTCTGTCTCTATCTCTTCGATGCGTGCTCCCAGTTCGTCCGAATACGCCTTAAGCGCCTTTGCGTCTGCCCGCACGCCTGCCTTTTCCATACGGTAAAGCGTGAAAACAAGAGGCATCTCGATCTCTTCAAAAAGCCGCTTCATCTTCGTCTCTTCCAGCCGTTTTGCAAGCTCAGGGACAGCGCGGTAAAGAACACAGCTTAAATAACAGCCATAGCTCTTAAATTCTTCTTCTTTTTCCTCCAGAGCCGTCAAAAAATCCATTTTCCCAAAAAGCTCTGTTCTGGAGGGAATGGTAAGACCAAGAAACTCTCCCGCCAGATCCTCGCAGGCATAGCCGTCCTTCAGAGGATTCAGAAGATAGGCGGCAACTCCCGCGTCAAAAAAGTTCTTCTTTTCTTCCTCTGTGAGAAGCTCCTTTGCCCCCTGCGCTTCCATCAGGTAAAAAAGCTCCTCCTTCAGTCCAAGGCTGACAGCCTGCTTTACAGAAGAAAGCACCTTCACAAGCCGTTCCAGAAGCCATCCTTCTGTAATCAGTCCCTGTACGCAGATCAGGAAACTTTCTTTCTCTGAAAAGGTGAGGGAAACGGCAAGAACCCGCTCCTTCTCTGTAATGAGGGAAAATGCCGCCCTGTCCCTTCCTTCTGCCCTGCAAAGCACCTGCTCTGCTTCGGCAAAATCGCTTATCTTATAAAAGCTTTCTTCCATCTGATTATCCGGAAGCTGCTCCACGGAAAATCTCGAAAGCATATTTTTAAATTCCAGTCTCCTGAAAAGCTGGTATGCCTCCTCTGTATAGAGTTCGCCGAGCTTTGCCGTCTCCCAGCTGTAATCATAATCGCAGTCTGTGTTGATCGTCGCCAGAGTCTTGCTCAGCTGCGCCAGATCGTAATGGCTTCGGAGCGCTTCCTTCGCCCGGTTCGGTTTTATCTCCTCCACATGCGCATAGGCGTTTTCGATACTGCCATACTGCACGATAAGGTTCGTTGCCGTCTTCTCCCCAATACCGGGAACGCCGGGAATATTGTCCGCCGTATCGCCCATAAGCGCCTTCAGCTCGATAATCTGCTCCGGCGTCACCTGATATCTGTCTATCACATCCTGGGTGTGATAATTTTCTATTTCTGTCACTCCGCCCTTCGTCTTGGGAATGCGGATGCAGATATGCTCTGATGCAAGCTGAAGGAGGTCTCTGTCTCCGGAAAGAACCGTCACCTCAAGCCCTCTCGCCTCGCTGCGCTTTGCCACTGTTCCAAGAAGATCGTCCGCCTCAAGCCCTGCTTTCTCCATGGTCGCAATTCCCATGGCATGAAGCACGTCCTTCAGCACGGGAACCTGCTCATGAAGCTCCTGCGGCATGGGTTTTCTCGTTCCTTTGTACGCTTCGTATATTCCATGCCGGAAGGTCGGCGCTTTTACATCGAAAGCGACTGTCAGATAATCCGGCTTTTCCTCGTCCAGAACCTTAAAAAGTGTATTCAGAAAACCATAAATTGCATTCGTATGAAGCCCTTCCGCATTGGTCAGGTCTGTCACTCCGTAAAAAGCACGGTTCACGATGCTGTGTCCGTCTATCAGAAGTATCTTTTCACTCATATTCCTAAAATCTCCATCACAAGCAGAGCCGCAAGCGCCGCCATAGCAAGCACCTGAGACGCCACATAATAAATATTAAAAAAACGCCTTCCCCGGATGCGCTGTTCCGATACATGGAGCGCCTCCTGCAGAAGATTGCGCATATCCTGTCCTTCATTCTCTCCGTCAAGCTGAGAAAGTCCCGCATACAGTGTATAATAAATTTCCAGTTCCTCATAGCAGGACTTACAGCTGTAAATATGATTCAGAAAAGGTCCAAGCTCCTTGTCTGTCAGCTCGTCGTTGATATATGGCATCACCATCTGCTCCGCTTCCTTACAGGTCATAGAACTCTCCCCTTTCCTGCGCTTTTACTCTGCGCACACTCTTACTTATGGATTATAGCACATCTAAGCAAAAAAGCACAACCCTGCTTTCCTTTCTGCGGGCTGCGCTTTTTCCCCTGAAAAATATCTGTTCTGAAGCGTTTCAGGACGCCTGTTTTGTTTCCGAAGCTCCTTTGAGATTTTCAAGGATCTCCTGTACGGAAAGATCGTTTTCCTGCATGTACCGGTATAAATCCTCAAGTTCTGCGTCACGCTTCTGTGCAAGAAGTTCCTTTCTCTCCTTTTCAAGAAGCTGCAGGGCTTCTGTATGCCTGCGTATCTTTTCCGCATTTTCCTCCAAAAGCTCGTCAAAAGATTTTCTTGCTCTCGTTCTGGGTCTTGCCATAATCTTGTCCTCCTGTACTTCATGCTGTTCCCATTATATACAGGAGATGGAAATTTTATTCCTTTTTCTCACTCTGCTTTCAGCATCCGATAGCCGATTCCGATATGCGTCTGAATATACTGCGGAGAATCCGGAAGAACCTCCAGCTTTTTCCGAAGCGTCGCCATAAAAACGCGGAGCGAAGCAACGTCGTTATTCCAGCTTCTTCCCCAGACGCTCTGCGTAATATAGGTATGCGTCAGTACCTTGCCCACATTCTGGGAAAGGAGGCACAAAAGCTTATATTCTATCGGCGTAAGATGAAGCTCTTCTCCATCGAGAAAAGCACAGCCTGCCGCATAGTCGATTTTAAGCTTTCCATTTACAAAGACAGAGGATGACGCATTTGCCTCCTTCGTCATAAAAGCAAGACGGCGCTGTGTCACGCGGAGTCTTGCAAGAAGCTCCTCCACGGAAAACGGTTTTGTCAGATAATCGTCTGCCCCTGCGTCCAGGGCTTCTATCTTATCCATATCCTCGCTTCTTGCACTGATTACAATAATCGGCATATTCGACCAGGTCCGCACCCTCTTTATCACTTCCACGCCGTCACAGTCAGGAAGACCGAGATCCAGAAGAATAATATCCGGATTATGCGAAGCTGCCTCCATGATCGCCGCCTCACCGGAAGGCGCTGCCAGATAGCGGTATTCGTTTGTCTGAAGCGTAGTCGTGATCAGATTCCGTACCGGCACATCATCCTCCACCACAAGAATCAGCGGTTTATTCATATAATTCTACCTCCTCTGCAGGTAATGTAAATGTAAATACCGCACCGGACGGCTGATTGTCTGTCACCGAAATCGATCCGCCGTGAGCCGTTACAATCGATTTGCAAAGAGAAAGACCCAGCCCAAGACTGCGGCGGCTGTCGGCAATCTTCGACGTCCCGCTGAAAAAGGTATCAAAAATGCGCGGCTTCTGCTCGTCCGGAATCCCCGGTCCGTTATCCGCAACAGAAATCTCCACCCACTTTCCCTTTTTCCGGGAACTGATGCGTATCTCTGAGCCACAGGGCGTATATTTGACTGCATTGTCTATCATATTAATCAGAACCTGAACGATAAGTCTGGCGTCCATCCGCGCAAGTACAAATTCCTCTGCACTGTCCACCTCTATATGATGTTCTGCGCTCTTCCTGTTTACATGGCGCAGAGCCTCTTCTACCACCTCGCCCACAAGCTGGGCGGAAATATTAAGCTTCATCCTGCCCTCCTCAATCCGGGTAACGGACAGAAGATTTTCTACCAGGTTGATCAGCCACATGGAGTCGTCATAGATATCTTCAAAAATCTGTTCTCTCATTTCGTCGTCCAGCTTCTGATAATTAGAAATCAGGTTGCTGGCGTTTCCGGATATCGAAGTAAGAGGCGTCCTCAAATCATGAGAAATCGAGCGCAGCATATCGGCGCGGAGCTGCTCGTTTTTCGCAAGAATTGCCGCTTCCTCTTTTTCCTTGGCATTTTTGATATTTTCAAGCGCAAGGGCGCACTCTCCAAGAATCGACAACAGCACGCTTTTCTCAAACTCATCCAGAGGACCGTCCTCCATGGCAATTCCTATCACGCCGTAGACCTGATCGTTTACCCGAAGCGCAAGATAATGGCAGCAGACGTCCGGAAATATCTCCGTTCCCGCTCCGGCGCGCCGGTTGTTCTTCAAAACCCATCGGGCGGCGTTTCGTTCTTTTTCCTCAAGAAACCGCTCCCGGTCTCCCCCCTGTCCGCAGAACAGGTACGGCTCTAAAAGTTTTCCGTCCCGGGAAAGGTAAACCGCCATATCGCGCTTTAAAAGCCGGGTGAGCTGGTTTGCCGTCGAAGAAATCACATCCTGATCGCTGTGGCACTGCTGAAGAATCTGGTTCATTTCCAGAAGTATTTTCGTCCTGTAGGCTGCCGCCGCAGACTGTTTCGTACTGTCCTTAAGCTTTGCCGCCAGCGTTCCTGTCAGAAACGCCGCCAGGAACATGATGACAAAGGTAACCGGGTAGCCCTGTTCGTATACATGAAAGGTAAAACGGGGCATCGTAAAGAAAAAATTAAAAACAATGACGCTGACCACAGACGCCAGAAGACTGCACACGCGGCTTGTGGTAAGGACAGAGATAATAAGCACCGCCAGAATATATACCGTAATGATATTGGCTTCTGTGAAGCCAAGCTTCCAGAATATATGACCAAGACCTGTGGCTGCAAGAAGAAGGAGAGCGCTTTTCCCCAAATCACACAGCAAAAGCTTCAGCCCGCCTGCATGCGTGCGCACACCAGGACTTTCAAAAAACTGTCGTTCCATTTTTCTTCCTCCCTTTGCAGTGTACTGTATTTCCGGCATTTTTTCCACTTCTTTTTCAGCTGTCTCTTTTCTCATTCTCTGACGCTTCTTCATACTCTGAATTTTCCTCAAGAAACTCGTCCGTCTTTTTCATAAGAAAATAACCGTATGCAATCAAAAGAAGCATGGCAGCCGCCAGCAGAAGCTCTCTCAGCATTCTTCCTCACCTCTGTATTCCGCTCAAGCCTTTGCTTTAAATGTGAAAACATTTCTGAAGCTCTCTGTATCTTCCAAGCACCAGAAGCGTCATATCCTCTGTCAGTACCGTATCTGAACGGACGGCAAGATCAAGCTGTCCCTCCTTCTTCACGCCCATAATATTGATCCCGTATTTTTTCCGGATATCTATCTGTCCTACCGTGCGTCCCGGCCAGTCCTGAGGAATCGGAATCTCAAAAATGGCATGTTCTCCATCCAGATCAATATAATCCAAAACGTGGTCGGCGCTGTAGCGGATAGCCGTCCATTTTGCAAGCTGCTTTTCCGGATATACGACCTCGTCGGCGCCGTTGCGCAGAAGGAATTTTGCCTGCACGTCTCTTGCCGCCCTGGACACGACAAGCTTTGCGCCCAGCTCCTTTAAAAGCGAGGTTGTCTCAAGGGAGCTTTGGAAATCATTTCCTATTGCCACAATGCAGACGTCAAAATTTCCCACGCCCAGGGAATGCAGAAATTCTTCTTTGGTGCTGTCTCCAATCTGCGCGTTTGTCACATAAGGAAGTACGGCATCCACGCGCTCCTCCACATGATCGACTGCTAGAACTTCATGTCCCAGCTCGTTAAGCTGTATCGCTATATGGCGTCCGAATCTTCCCAATCCGATTAAAAGTATCGATTTCACTTTTCTTCCTCCTTTTATCCCACTGTAATCTTTTCCTGCGGCAATCTTGCTGTATTCCTCTGTTTACTTGAAAGCGCCGCATAAATCAGCGTCAGACCGCCGACACGTCCAAGGAACATCAGGACAATCAGTACATTTTTTGAAAGCGCTCCCAGCGCGGGCGTAACGCCCAGAGAAAGACCGACCGTTCCCAGAGCCGAGGCTGTCTCAAACATGGCCGGCATCATCGCGATATCCTCCGCCGTACTGATAATCAGGCTTCCTGTAACGAAAAGCACGACGTACATCAGAAAAACTGCGGCTGCATTTTTTACAACCTCGTCTCCAATACGCCTCCCGAAAAAGCTGGCATGCTCTTTTCTCTGAAATACAGAGCGCGCTGATCCCAGAAGCACTGCAAGCGTCGTCGTTTTCATACCTCCCGCCGTAGATCCGGGCGATCCTCCCGTGAGCATCAGCGCGATTATGATAAACTGTCCCACCTCTGTCATCACTGTCAAATCAACGGTATTAAAGCCCGCCGTTCTGGGCGTCACCGCCTGAAAAAGGGAACTTAAAATTCTTTCTCCCAGAGGAAGGGAACCGAATTCATGAGCAAAGAAATACAGCGCCGGAAATACAATCAGCGCTCCTGTCGTCGCCAGTATTACCTTGCTCTGCATTCTGTATTTTTTCAGATGCCAGCCGTTCGCACGGATATCGTCCCAGGTAAGAAAGCCGATACCTCCGAAAATAATCAGAAACATAATTGTAAAGTTGATAACCGGGCTTGTGCTGTATGCCGTAAGAGAAGCAAATTCTGTCTCTATGCCCAGAAGATCGAAGCCTGCGTTGCAGAACGCCGATATGGAATGAAAAACTGCCATCCACAGCCCTTTTATGCCGAAATCACGAATAAAGACGGGAGCCATAATCACCGCTCCCAAAAGTTCTACCACAATCGTCACGCGAATCACAAAGCTTGTAAGCCGGACAATTCCGCCGACCTGCGGTGCTGCTATCGCCTCCTGCATCGTGCTTCTCTGCATCAGCGAAATCCTTCTGCCTGCCAGAAGAGCAAAGGACGCAGCGACCGTAATAACGCCCATTCCTCCTATCTGTATCAGAATCAGGATTACAAATTGTCCAAAAAAAGACCAGTAGGTCGCCGTATTGTATACGACAAGTCCTGTTACGCAGACGGCTGAGGTCGATGTGAACAGCGCGTTGTGAAACGGCGTCCAGCTTCCGCTTCTGCTGGAAACCGGAAGCATAAGAATCAGCGCTCCCAGAAGAATTACCCCTGCAAATCCCAGAATAATCGTCTGAAAAGACGTAAGTTTTTTTCGTCGAGACCGTTTACCCATTCAGCTGCCTCCCTTTTTACTGTTTTACTATTATGTCTCAAAAAAAATAAAAACGGCATAAAAGAGTCGCCCTTTCCATTAAGATTGCATAAAGATTGCTTTTCGCCTTTTTTTCCCTTATACTGTTCTCATAAGCAGACAGCCTTTTTGCCGCCCTGCATTTTTCTTATGATATCATTTACTAAAGAGGGGTTTTTAACATGAATACTGATCGTCTGAGTCATTTCCGTTCCTTTTCTTCAAAATTTGCGCAGAAAAAATATTTTTATTTTGTCTGCTATACGGCGGCTTTCCTTATCCTCGCCCTGATCGTCTATTCCCCGTTTCTTTATAACGGGAAATCTCTAATCTGGAAACCGGACGGACTTACCCAGCACTATAACGCCCTTCTCTATTTCGGAAACTGGGGACGTTCCATCCTGAACACGCTTTTCACGGAACACCGCCTCAGCATTCCCCTCTGGGATTTCTCCATCGGCTACGGGTCCGACGTGCTGACGACCTTTCACTACTATGTCATCGGAGATCCCCTGAATCTTCTTGCCATCTTTACACCTGCCCGCTATACGGAAGCGCTCTACAGCTTTCTCATCCTTCTGCGGCTTTATCTCGCCGGGCTTTCTTTTTCCTTTTTCTGCTTCCAGATGAAACGAAGAGGAAGCGCCGTTCTTGCCGGAAGCCTTGCTTACGTCTTCTGCGGATATGCCGTGATTCTGGCTCCCATGCACCCGTATTTTGTCAATCCCATGATTTACCTTCCTCTTTTGATTCTCGGCGCAGAGCGTGTTCTGCAGAAGAAGAGTCCGAACCTTCTCATCGGCATGACCGCCCTCTCTGCCCTCAGCAATTTCTACTTTTTTTATATGCAGGTCATCCTTGTCGTCATTTTCTGCATCATACGATTTGCATCCTCCCGCCATGATCATTTTTTCCGTGAACTTTTTCCGGCTGTTCTGCGAATGACGATCTTTTCTGCCCTCGGCGCATCTATTGCCGCTGTGCTTCTGATTCCCGTCGGTCTTTGCTTTCTTTCTGATGCCCGCTCCGGCTCAGAGCTTACTTATGCGTTTCTCTACAGCCGCGAATATTACGAACAGTTTTTCGATCAGTTTCTGTCCCTCCAGTTCTCATCCGGCTGGACATATCTCGGCTTCGCCCCTGTCGTACTGCTTTGTATTTTTCTGCTTTTCCAGAAGAAAAAACAGTTTCTTCCTCTGAAAGCAGCTTTTATCGTACTGACTGCCATGCTGCTTCTTCCTGCTGCCGGCTCTTTTATGAACGGTTTCTCCTATACTGCCAACCGATGGGGCTTTGGATATTCCTTCCTTGCAGCCCTGATTCTCGTATACCTGTGGCCGGAGCTTTTCCGCCTTACTCTGAAAGAGAAAGGACGGCTTCTTCTTTTGACCTTTCTTTACCTTATCCTTCTTCTTAACTTCCAGAAAGCCGGTTCCTCCGACGCTTTCGCCGGTCTCGTCGTGCTTCTTCTGACTCTTGCTGTCCTCAGCCTGGGGCCCTCCCTCTTTGCTCTTCTTCCCGGCTCTGTCCCTCCGCTCCGCCTGACGCAGCTAAGCACCCTTTTTCTGATGACAGTCAGCATCTCCAGCGTCTCTCTTTCCTACTGTTCACTCTACGCTGACTCCTACCTGAACCGCTTTGTAGATCGGGGTGAAGGAATCGATACGCTGAAGGAATCCGCATCGGGAATGATGAGCGTTTTCTACGGCGGCAATCCTGAATTTTCGCGGTTCGCACAGGATCTTGTGCCTGTCCGCAACGACAGCATCCATCATAACGTAAATACGATTCAGTATTACTGGAGCCTTTCAAACGGGCAGATTACGCGCTTTTTTGACGAGCTTGCCCTTCCCGTTCAGGAGAGGACCTTTAAGTACGACGATCTGGATTCCCGCTTCAGTCTTTACGCCCTCGCCTCGGTCAAATACTTTGTACAGGAAAATCTCTTAAGCTATGTGCCTTACCCCTTTTCCGAGCCTTCTATTCGCGAATACTTCGGCGACGCCTATTATGTCTATGAAAGTCCACAGACGCTTCCGCTTGGCTATACCTATGATTCCTTCCTCACACGCGGACAGTATGATGCGCTTTCTCCCCTGCAGCGTCAGCAGGCTCTTCTGCAGGGTCTTCTTCTGGAAGAAACTCCCGAAGGCTTCCCTGAAACAGAGCTTCGTTTTCACGATACATCTCTCGATTTTGAGATTTCCTGCGGTTCCTCTCTCTTTCAGGAGGGAAATACCTTTTATGCCCTTCAGCCCCAGACAGAGCTGACATTTTCCTTCGACAGTCCTGCCGACTGTGAAACGTATCTTTACATCAAAGGGCTGCATGCAAGCTCTTCCTCCAGTCTGGAACTTTATACAGAAGAACCCTTTTCTTCCTTCCAGACAGAAGGCTGGGACACGCTCACACGTTTTCAGAAAAATAAAATCCGCCGTGAACACGCCTACAACGAACCCGTTTACCGCTTTACCATGAACCTGAAATCCGCCTGTGTGAATACTGATTTTTCCTGCTACTCCGGTCTGACAGAAAGCTCCTTTGACCGAAACGATTTTCTTATCAATATGGGCTACAGCACATCCGGACAGACCCAGGCTGTCCTTACCCTTCCCTATGCAGGAACCTATTCCTTTGATTCGATTGAGGTTTTCTCTCTTCCTCTGGATCCTGCAAGGAAAGAAATCGGCGAGCTTGGCTCCTCCTGTATCCGTACAGCTGATTTCGGCGTCAACTCCGTGCACGCGCAGCTTTCCCTTCCTGAGAAAAAGCTGCTCTGCCTCTCCCTTCCCTATGCAAAGGGATGGACAGCCCGTGTGAATGGAAAGAACGTTCCCCTCTATCCCGTCAACACTATGTACATGGGGCTTGCTCTTGACGAAGGAGAACATACCATCGAGCTTTCCTATCTGACTCCCGGTCTGAAGGAGGGCTTTGCAGTCAGCCTCGCCGGTCTTGGCGTATGGGGAATTCTTGCGCTGGTGCAAAAGAAAAAGCGGCGTTAAACGCCGCTAAACACTCATTTTTTTGATGTCATTTCTATCTCCTACTCCATTTGTGCAGACTGTCTGCACAAAGTACTACATATTACTGACGGTGGACACCAGTGACCACCTGGTGGTCACTTAATTACTATTTAATCACAAAAGTGACCACCTACTGGTCACTTCACCGTTTAAAGTGACCACTAATCTATTCTTTTGTTCTATAAAACGTATTTGTACTTTCGCCAACTTTTTCTATCAAACCAGCATTTATCATTTTATCTAATAACTTTCTTGCTCCAGTTCTGGATTTATAATTGCAGATTTCCATTACTTTCTGCGTTGAAATACTTCCATTCTGCTGAATATAAACAAGGATTTTATCTTCTTTTGACACTGTTTTTGCAATCCAAGATTCTTTACTATCCGTTGTGCTTCTTATATCAGCAGCACCCGGAATGTATACCACCTGTCC
>CAUWNO010000031.1:0-18901 GCA_963559965.1 uncultured Lachnospiraceae bacterium
AGCGGCAGGTTTTCTGCACAAATTTTTATTACCTTTATTACAGAGTCACTGCATACTCGTAATCAAGCATGAAGTTGGTTACGCCGTCCATGGCAAGCTCTCTCGGATCAAGCGGAAGCTGACCGTCGCGAACCTTGTTGTAGGATACAGGCAGATACTGATGAAGCATGTTCATCGGGATCGGATATTTCTTCAGGTTCTCAAACAGCTTGTTCATAGCGTCTACTACCTCAGGCTGTCCAATGTAGTAGCGTGCTCGGTCGGAGAAGCTGTACTTTCTTGCAAGTGCAAGCTGCTTGTCATCTCCGTGATAATGCTTCTGCCAGTTAGCCGGATTCTTCAGCATAACATCCTCAAGAGTTTCGATAAAGTTTGCTCTCTCATTTTCCGGAACAAGCTCTTTCTCCATAAAGCTCAGTGCAAACAGGGATTCTCTCAGACCATAAGTCAGGGCGGGTCCTACTTTCAGGATAGCGATTCCGTCTTCTACCATGTGCTTCAGGCAGTCAGCGCTCTGATAATCAGTGGAGTGACCCTCAAAGCAAACTTCCGGATACTCCTGAAGAGCGGAGCAAAGCTCAACGGCTGCATCGTGATTGTACAGGAATACCTGATCGTCTCCGAACTCAACGCCGGGCTGTACCACAACAGCAACTACGTCGTTCCAGCCATCCTCAACGCCTTCTTCTTTGAAGACTCTCTTGTAGGTAGCAACGGTGTCCTTGAAAGCGGCGGGGCTTGTTACAGCCAGGGTATCCTCAGCCTCCTGTGCACCTCCGGGAATCGGAACTTCGCTTCCGATAACAAATACAGGACGGATAGCGTCGGGCTTCTCAGCCTTCAGTTCTTCGTAACCCTTGATAGAAGCCTTATAGAGAACAGCTCCTCTGCGGGCGATTGTCTCAGTGGAAAGAAGTCCTTCCGGATCATCGGCTACCTTCATGCTTGTGTCGAGATGGATTTTTGTGAAGCCTGCGCGTGCGTACTGATAAACAAGCTCTACAGACTTTTCCATAGCTTCCTTCTCAGGAAGGTTCTGCCATGTCAGAGGTCCGAGGTGGTCGCCGGCAAGAATGATCTGATGCTCCGGCACGCCGATTTCCTGTGCCATATCAAGCACAAGCTTGTAGAAATCCTTCGGGAGCATTCCTGTATAGCCGCCGTACTGGTTTACCTGATTTGCAGTAGCCTCGATAAGAACAGGTGTGTTCAGAAGCTTTGCGCGGCGAAGAGCCATCTCCAGCACGAGCGGATTGGCTGTACAATAAGAAGGAATACCGCATTTGATTCCCTTTCTGCGATTTTCCATCATTTCCTGCATTGGATGTTTCATGATATAGTTCCTCCTCTTTTTTATTAAGTAAATGATATATTGAAATATTTCCGGACTTCCCTATAGAAACTTCTTTATAGAACTTATAGAAATAGAAGTGCGGATAAAATTTAGAGCTGTGCTTCGCCCATGCAGTAAGTCTGGCATACGGAATAATCCTTTTCCAGAACTACAAGGTCAGCGTCGTGACCTACGCCGATAAGACCCTTGCGGTCATCTACGCCGAGACAGCGTGCCGGGTTGATGGTGCAGGCATTGATTGCATAATTGAACGGAATCATAGCTTCCTCAACAAGGATACGCAGACCATCGTTCAGACGAAGAGTAGATCCGGCAAGACCGCCTGTGGAAGTCAGATGAGCGCTTCCGTCCTCGTAAATGATGATCTCGTTTCCGCCGAAGATATATTTGCTTCCAGCAGGAGAACCCTTTGCCATAAGAGCGTCGGATACCATGATGGAGTAATCCGGTCCCTTGGACATGAAGTAGTTGTTGAGAGCTGCCGGAGTAGAATGATTTCCGTCGCAGATGATTTCGCCGTACATGGTGCGTACGCGGTAAGCCGCGCCCACAAGACCGTTGTCACGGTGCTTGAACGGAGTCATTCCATTATATACATGGGTCATGGAACGAGCGCCGTGCGCGTAGGCAAGAACAGCCTGTTCATAGGTTGCAGCGGAATGTCCGATGCTGACTACGACGCCGTTTTCAACGAGATAGTGCGTGAGAGCGAAATCATCGTCTGTCTCTGTAGCCATGGTAATGTATTTGATATGTCCTTTTGCAGCCTCCTGATAGCGCTTGAACTGCTCGATGGTCGGCTTCACGATATGCTGTTCCGGCTGAGCTCCCTTATATACCATATCAAGGTAAGGTCCTTCAAAATGGATGCCAAGGATTTCAGCGCCTTCATATCCGTCTTCCATAACCTTTGCCACATTGGCAACTGCTTTGGTAAGAACTTCCTCGCTCTGGGTAATGGTAGTCGCCAGCAGGGAAGTTACGCCCTCTGCTACGATATTCTTTGTCCAGTTGCGTAAGCCTTCCTCATTTGCATCGTTGGTGTCGAAGCCGAACGCTCCATGGCAGTGGATGTCGAGGAAACCGGGAACGATCCGGAGATCGCCGTAGTCCTTGTCGGCGGGCTTGCTTCCATAGGGAAGAATGTCTGTGATCTTTCCATCGGTCATTTCGATCTCAGCAGCTGTAAACTGATCTGCGATCCATACCTTTTTACTTTGAATCAGCATAATAAAAGACCTCCTGTACTTGTGATTTATGAAACTGTGCTGTAAATCTGATTTGCGCCGGAAAACGCGAATCATACACTAATCTTATATTCTTATTATAACACTGACCGGAGAAAAGAATTTGCATTTTTTAAGCCAATCATTATGAGTTTTAGTACCTGTATTGTTTTTTGGAACAGGCGTTATATAATGGAATCATAGCCGGGCGAAGCGTCGGCTTTGTGAACGCGCGCCCAAATACTCTATTACCGTATCATACCATATTAAAAAGGGGGAACTTGAAATGAGCATTTTTAACATCACAGACGAGAAAATGAAAGAGACTTCTTCCGTATTTACACTGACTGAGATTAATCAGCAGCCTTCCACATGGAAGAAGACCTGCGCACAGATCGCAGCATGCAAGGACGAGCTGCAGGCGTTTATCGATCAGGTTGTAAAGGCTGACGATTTCGACATTATTCTGACAGGTGCCGGAACCAGCGAGTTTGTAGGAAACTCTCTGTATCAGGCTCTGAACAGCAAGTACGGCTATAAGGTAAAATCTTATGCAACGACAGATATCGTTCCGTCTCCGGAAGATTTCCTGTCCCGCACAAAGCCGACTATCCTTGTAAGCTTCGGACGTTCCGGAAATTCACCGGAGTCTCTGGGAGCAGTAGAGAATGCAGAGGCTGTATGCGAGAATCTGTATCATCTGTTCGTAACCTGCAACCATGAGGGAACACTTTCCAAGCTGGCAAACGACAGAAAGAACTGCTTCGCACTGAACCTTACGCCGGAGACACATGACCAGTCCTTCGCGATGACTTCCAGCTTCTCCAATATGTATATGGCTACTTATCTGGCATTCAATCTGGATCGCCTGGATGAGATTACAGCAAAGATCGACAAGATTTGTGAAGCTGCAACTGTATTCCTTGAGAAAGACTTCACGATTGCTCAGACTATCGTTGATGAGTTTGATTTCAACCGTATCGTATACCTTGGAAACGTAGCTCTTAAGGGCGTTTCTCAGGAGTCTGCTCTGAAGATGCTGGAGCTGACAGCAGGACAGGTAGCTACCATGTACGATTCACCGCTTGGCTTCCGTCATGGTCCGAAGTCCATTATTGACGATCGTACTCTGACTGTTGTATACTTAAGCGACGACGAGTACCGCAGAAAATACGAGCTTGACCTGATTAAGGAAATGAGCCCGCAGAGAAAGCAGAACCGCATTGTGGCTGTTATGAACACACCGTGCGAGGAAGCAAAGGCTCTGGTAGACTACACAGTAGAGATGCATGTAGGAGAGCCGGCAGAGAACGTGCTTCTTGGATTTGACTATATCGTATTTGCTCAGACTCTGGCAGTACTGAAGTCTCTGTCCCTGAACATCACACCGGACAATCCCTGTCCGACAGGAGAGGTAAACCGCGTGGTTAAGGGCGTAACTCTGTATCCGTACGTTAAATAATTCAGGAGGAAGAATTTGTTATGGTAGGATTACTGATTACCGGACACGGACATTTTGCCACAGGACTGGGCTCCAGCCTTCGTCTGATTACCGGAAATACAGAAAATATTGAATATGTAGATTTTGAGGCAGATCACTCCACAGAAATTCTTGCGGAGAATCTGCACAAAGCGATGGACAACCTGAAAGGCTGCGACGGCGTTCTGGTTCTGTCTGACCTGGCAGGCGGTTCACCGTTCAAGACAGCCGTAGAGTGCAAGTTTGCAAGACCGGATCAGGCGATCGAGGTAATTGCAGGATCAAACCTTCCGATGCTTATCGAAGGATCGATGTCTATGGCTATTTATGACAACCCGCTTGAGATGGCGGAGGCTCTCATCCCGACAGGAAAAGATTATATTATCCGCTTTGAGATGACAGAGCATGAAGACAACGCAGAAGAGGATGGTATTTAAAAATGATTAACTGGGAAGTAGTTGGCTGGACCTGTATTACGGTTGCTGTTTTGGTTGGAGTTTTCGGAATGATTCTGGCGATCGTTTCTGCAAAGAATGTGCGCAAGCGCCGCGAGAGTCTTCAGGAGGTTCATACAGAGCTTCATATCGGAAGTCAGGTGATGTTTGCCGGCGGAATCTATGGCAAGGTAGTAGGAATAGAAGATGAGACGGTGAACGTAGAGGTTGCGAAGAGCACAGTCATAAAGATTTCCCGATACGCTATCCAGTCTCTGGAGGGCTGAGAAGCTTTCCGGTGAAACAGTTCAAATGATAAAACGAGAGCTTTGGAAGACAAAGAGATTCCGGAACTCTCGTTTTTTAATACATCCTTTAAAACAGGATGCAGTCAGGTTTTGTATAATGTTTTGGAATATTCGCTGGGAGCCATATGATATTTCTGCGTAAAGGCGCGCGAAAAATAGTGTATGGAATTAAAGCCCAGCATCAGCGCAATTTCGCTGATAGTATATTTATTTTCGCAAATCATCTGGCGGCTCTTCTCCAGCTTCAGCTCATTGATATATTTCTTGGGCGGCATATCCAGATTTTCTTTGAATAAAATCTGAAGAGAGGAGCGCGACATGGAGAACTTCTGACAGATCTCTGCGATAGTGAGAGGCTCGTAGATGGTCTCGTCGATGTAGGCGAGAATTTTCTCAAGCAGCTCATCCTGATAATGCTGTCTTGCGCCTGTGACAGGGCGTTCCGACTTCTTTCCTATAAACTCCGATTGAAGAAGGCGAATGATTGTCTCCTGCAGAAGGCAGAGCATCAGGCTGTTCATATAAGGAATCTGAGAAGTGCTCTCTGATACGAAGGTCTTAAGCAGCGTATAAATCTTCTTATCATATTCAAACACTTTATTAAGAAGAAGCTCATAGTGGGTGCTTTCCACGTCGTAGACGATGGTCTCCATATCAAAAATAATCGTAACATAGGAGCAGGAGCAGCCTTCGGGAATACTCTGGGAGTGAAACTGTCCCGGACCGTATATGATAAGTTCTTTTTCCGTAAGCTCGTAATGCTGTCCTTCTACTTCGGTGCAGAGCCGTCCGCGGTCGACATAGGTAAGTTCAAAATAATTATGCTTCTCTCCCTTGAAATGATATCCGGAATTGCGGATAGAGTAATAGTAACCGAGAATTTCACTGATCCGGATACGGGGGAGGATTCTCTCAAACAGGTAAGCGGGACTCAGAGGTTCGAGAGAATAGTTGAAATCTGTAGTTGTAATCAGCTTGCAGGTAATATTGGATGTGACAGCCACAAGACTGAAGTATACGCCGGGATTAAGCTTTACGAGTCTGTGTACGGCAAACGCCTGAAGCTCTGTGCTGTCAGGCTTGTCTCCGACGATCAGGGCAGCCATGCCGCTCTGCATTTCAAGGCAGACCTCACAGTCGAAATGATAGAGCTGGTTTACACTCCGTTTCGCGATTAAATGCCAGTCGCGGCTGATCATACCGCAGCGTTCCGGAATCAGAGGCTGCTCGTAAACAGAACCGAATCGCTCAAATTCAAGACTTGACGTTTTTAATTGCATAAAGCACCTCCAAGAATTAACCCTATTATAACTTTTTTTGTACAAATTGTCCACAAAAGGATTGGGAAAGTATTAAAAAAGAATAAAAAAAATAAACAGAAACTAAAAGTAACACGTTTTTCACTAAAAATTACAAATACAAAAAAACGAAAAGGACTTATAATGGATAATACCTTGAAGGGGATTTTCAGGGGTAAATCATAATCAAGGAGGGAGTAAAATGCCCAATATTGTATTAACAAGAATCGACAACCGTCTGGTTCACGGACAGGTTGCCACACAGTGGTGCGGAAGCATCGGCGCAAACTTAATCCTTGTAGCGAATGATGAAGTAGCTGGAAACAAGCTTCGTCAGGGACTTATGGATATGGCAGCGCCCAGCTATGCTGCTATGCGCTACTGGACACTTGAAAAGACGATCTCTACAATTCACAAGGCATCCGATAAGCAGCTGATTTTCATTGTATGTGAGAATCCGCAGGATGTTCTGACGCTTGTAGAGGGGGGAGTGCCGATTAAGAAAGTAAATATCGGCAACATGCATATGGCAGACGGAAAGCGTCAGGTTGCAGGTTCTGTAGCCGTAGACGACGCAGATGTAGCTGCATTTGCAAAACTCCGCGAGCTTGGCGTAGAGCTTGAAATCAGAAGAGTTCCGTCCGAGCCGTCAGAGAGCATTGAGAAGCTGTTTAAATAAGCAGCTTCAGTACATGGGAAAGGAGATTGTATAAATCATGGAATTTAATGCAATTCAGATTTTACTGGTTGCTGTATGGTCCTTTATTGTGGCTATCGACCAGTTCGACTTATTGGAATCTCTGTACCAGCCGATCGTAACCGGAGCAGTTATCGGAGCAATCCTTGGTGATCTGCAGACCGGTCTTATCGTAGGTGGTACATATCAGTTAATGACAATCGGTAACATGCCGGTAGGTGGAGCTCAGCCCCCCAACGCAGTTATCGGTGGAATTATGGCGACTGTATTCGCTATCTCCACAAATCTTGACGCAACAGCAGCTGTAGGTCTTGCAGTACCGTTCGCTCTGATTGGTCAGTACATGATTACTCTTGTATTTACAGTTATGGCTCCGCTGATGTCTAAGGCAGACAAGATGGCAGAGAACGCTGATACAAAGGGAATCGTTCGTCTGAACTACCTGGCAATGGGAGCTCTCGGACTTCTGTTCGCAGTAGTTTGTGTAGCTGGTCTTCTTGGCGGAAGCGCTCTTGGAGAGAAGCTCAACGCTATCGCAGAGAACTACGCATGGATCATGACAGGTCTTGGCGCTGCCGGCGGAATGATGCGTTTCGTTGGTTTTGCAATCCTGCTTCGTATCATGCTGTCCAATGACCTTTGGGGAATCTACTTTGCAGGTTTCGCACTGGCAACTATCATCGGATACATTCCGGAGCTTTCCGGTTCTGCACTGCTTCTGATTGCTTTCGTTGGTATCGCAATCGCTCTGTATGATTTCCAGACAAGAGTTGCTATGAAGCAGAATGCTGGAAGCGCAGTAAATGGAGGTGACGAAGATGGCATCTAATGTAGCAACATATAAGGATTTAACACCGGCTCCGCAGCTGGATAAGAAAACTCTGAATAAGATGGTATGGCGTTCCCTGAACCTGCAGGCATCTTTCAACTATGAGAGAATGCAGGCTGCTGGATGGCTTTACTGTATTCTTCCGGGTCTTGAGAAGATCCATACAAATAAGGAAGACCTCGCAGCTTCCATGGGACATAACCTTGAGTTCTTTAACACTCATCCGTTCCTTGTAACTTTCGTAATGGGTATCGTACTTTCCATGGAGCAGCAGAAGGCTGACATCGGTACAATCCGTGCCGTACGTGTGGCAGCTATGGGTCCCCTGGGTGGTATCGGTGACGCTATTTTCTGGTTCACACTTGTTCCTATTACTGCTGGTATTACAGCGAACATGGCTATCAACGGCTCTCTTGCAGGCCCGATCCTGTTCCTGCTTATCTTCAACATTGTTCAGTTCGCAGTTCGTTTCTGGCTGATGAACTGGTCCTATAAGCTCGGTTCCAAAGCTATCGAGGCTCTTACAACCAACGCAAAAGAGTTTACACGTGCAGCTTCTATGCTCGGTGTATTCGTTGTTGGTGCTCTGACCTCTAACTACGGCGGAACAACCATCTCTCTGGTTATCGAGAATGGTGAGAGCCCGATCGTTATCCAGAGCATTCTGGACGGCGTTCTTCCGAAGCTGATTCCGTTGGGAATCACACTTGGCCTGTTCTATCTGATGAAGAAGAAAGGCTGGACTCCGGTTGCCTGCATCGGTATGCTGCTGGTAGTTGGTCTGGTAGGCGGATTCTTCGGAATCTTCTAATTACAGATCAGGAGTATTAAAATAAGTATCTGACTTTTCCTTAAGAGGAAGAGATAAACAGGTAGCGGTTATGATAACCTGAAATCCCAGAAGGGGCGCTGTGAATTCGGTGAAAGCCGGAGGAGCACGTCCCTTCTCCATTTTTGCGCAAAAAAAGAAAGCTCTGAATCGGGAGCTCTTTTGAAAAAAGGAGTCTTCCTCCGTACCTGAATCGGCTGCGGAGGAAGGCTCCTTTTAAATTATAAGAATGATTTATTCTTTTCCATTCCAGCAATAGGTGCAGAGCTTGTCCGGATCAATTCCGGCAGCTTCCAGCATATCGTCAAGACGATTGTAGCGCAGAGTAGTAAAGTTCAATTCCTTACGAATCTCTTCCAGCATCTGCTCATAACGTCCGGATTCCGGATCGGCATATTCCTGAAGAACCTCTTTGCTGACGGGTCCGCCTTCCAGCTTTTCAATCATCCTTCTTGCGATGAGATCCATCTCCGAGGTGGAGCGGGAGAAATTCAGGTACTTGCATCCGAAAAGAATGGGCGGGCAGGAAGGACGAATATGTACTTCTTTTGCACCGCTGCTGTAGAGAAATTCTGTCGTCTCTCCAAGCTGTGTGCCGCGTACAATCGAATCATCTATGAGAAGGAGACGCTTTCCGTCAATGAGATCGTGGACAGGAAGAAGCTTCATCTTGGCGATAAGATTTCTTTTGCTCTGAATTGTAGGCATAAAAGAACGGGGCCAGGTAGGCGTATATTTAATAAAAGGCCGGGAAAAAGGAATTTTTGAAGCGTTCGAGTAGCCTATGGCGGCAGCCAGACCGGAGTCGGGAACACCGGCTACTGTATCAGCTTCTACATTATCGCGCCGCGCCATCAGCTCTCCGATACGATAGCGCATCTTTTCCACGCTCAGACCTTCATAGGAACTGGAAGGATAGCCGTAGTAAACCCAGAGGAAGGTACAGAACTTCATATCCTTTCCTGGTGCGGCGAGGGTCCGGGGACCATCCGGAGTAATAACAGCGATTTCTCCTGGACCAAGTTCATGGGTTGTATGATAGCCGAGATTCAGGTAGGCGAAGTCTTCAAAAGAGACGCAGCATGCGTCTTCCTTCTGTCCGATGACGAGAGGAGTTCTTCCAAGCCTGTCTCTTGCCGCATAGATTCCAAGGGGAGTAAGAATCAGAAAGCTCAGGGAACCCTCGATGATTTCCTGCGCATAGCGGATGCCCTCGATGAGATTCAGCTTCTGATTGATGATAGCGGCGGTCAGCTCTGTAGGATTGATGTCGCCTCCGCTCATTTCAAGAAAATGCGCGTTGCCGCGTTCAAAGATCTGTTTTGTAATGTCTGCCGCATTATTAATACGGCCTACTGTCGTGATGGCGAAGGTTCCGTGATGGGAACGGACGATCAGAGGCTGCGGTTCGTGATCAGAAATGCAGCCGATTCCCAGATTTCCTTCCATCTCCTGCATGTCTTTGTCGAACTTGGTACGGAACGGACTGTTTTCGATATTGTGGATCGCACGGTCAAACCCTTTTTCGCCGTATACTGCCATGCCTCCGCGGCGTGTACCCAGATGAGAGTGATAATCCACTCCAAAAAACAGGTCAAATAAACAATCGTTTTTCGACGCTACTCCAAATAAACCACCCATAGGTTCTCCTCTTTCTGCTGTCATAGTATAGTTGTATGGAGTTTCTGTCCCTGTCAAAGGTATCTTATATTAATAAGGAAACAACTCCATTCTGTTAATAACGTATCACAGAATCGGGTTAAAGTCCAGAATGAAGTTGGAAAATGCGCGGAAACACAAAAATTTCAATTTTTGCATTGATGAAAGTACAGTTTTGTAGTATACTAAGTCTGATCCTAAAAAATAAATCATGTAAAGTGAGGATGATAACAATGGCATTAGTAACAACTACAGAAATGTTTAAGAAAGCCTATGAAGGCGGCTATGCTGTCGGAGCTTTCAATGTAAACAACATGGAGATCGTACAGGCTATCACAGAGGCAGCTGGCGAGCTGAAATCCCCGGTTATCCTGCAGGTATCCGCAGGCGCAAGAAAGTATGCAAACGCTACTTACCTGAGAAAGCTTGTTGAGGCTGCAGTAATCGAGAATCCGGAGATTCCGATCGCTCTGCATCTGGATCACGGCGCAGACTTTGAAATTTGTAAGTCCTGTATCGACGGCGGATTTACTTCCGTTATGATCGATGGTTCTCATCATTCTTTCGAGGACAACATCGCCGTAACAAAGAAGGTAGTAGAGTATGCTCATGAGAGAGGCGTAGTGGTAGAGGCTGAGCTTGGACAGCTGGCTGGTATCGAGGATGACGTAAACGTATCCGCAGAGAACGCAGCTTACACACAGCCGGACGAGGTTCAGGAGTTTGTAGAGCGTACAGGCGTTGACTCTCTGGCTATTGCTATTGGTACAAGCCATGGTGCATTTAAGTTTAAACCGGGTCAGAATCCGCAGCTTCGTTTCGATATTCTTGCAGAAATCGAGAAGAGAATTCCGGAGTTCCCGATCGTTCTTCATGGTGCATCTTCTGTTCCGCAGGAGTATGTAAAGATCATCAACGCAAATGGCGGCGCTCTGAAAGACGCTATCGGTATTCCCGAGGAGCAGCTTCGTCAGGCAGCAAGATCTGCTGTATGTAAGATCAATATCGACTCCGACCTTCGTCTGGGTCTGACAGCAGGTATCCGTCAGGTGATGAACGAGCATCCGGATTACTTCGATCCGAGACAGTATCTGACAGTTGCACGTCAGAATGTAAAGGACGTAGTTGCTCACAAGATCAAAGACGTACTTGGCAGCGAAGGAAAGGCTTGAGTCCTTTGAAAAGACAGGGTATAGAAAGACCGCAGGATTTCCTGCGGTCTTCTTTTCATACTTTAGCGGAAGATGTAAGGAGACTGCTGCCGGCAGTTCTGGCAGTTTCCATTTATGCGATTCTTACGCATATTCTGTTCGATCGTTTCTGTCCTATGCTGATTCTTACGGGACTGCCGTGTCCCGGCTGCGGAATGACACGTTCTCTTTTCCTGGTTCTGAGCGGAAGCTTCCAAAAAGCATGGGATCTTCAGCCTCTGATATACGGCTGGATTCTTCTGGGAGGCGCTTATGGAATCAGGCGTTATCTTTTTTATAAGACAAAATGGACAAAGAGGGAGAAACGTATCTGGACGGCTGTACTTGCTCTTCTTCTTTCAGGGAGTCTCTTTCTTTATACATACCGTATTCTCTGCGGTTTCCCTTCGGATGTAAGGGAAGAAGGAAGGACTCTGTGGGAACTTATTGGAATATTGACAGACAGATATTAAGAAAAGCTTAATAAAAACGTAATTTAGGATATCTTGAATAAAAAGACAAAAAATGATAGACTAAATCATAGCTTTTTCCATAATGGAAGAGTGATTTTGTGAGGAGGAAGACACAGATGGATGAGAATAATTTTGTAAACAATCAGGAGAACAGAAACGACGATATGTACGGCGGAACTTCCTATGAGAACAATTCTTATAGCGGAGATTCGTTTCAGCAGCCCAGCGTACAGGAACAGCTGAATTATCAGTATCAGCAGCCGAATACCGAGCTGGAAGAGCCTATGAGCATGGGCGAGTGGATGATTACCCTTTTGATTATGATGATTCCCTGTGCGAATATCATTATGATGTTTGTCTGGGCATTCAGCAGCAAGGAGAAGAAGAGTAAATCCAATTACTTTAAGGCGTCCCTTATTTTTACGGCAATTCAGTTTGTACTTGCTATCATTTTGATGATTGCATATGGAGCGCTTCTGGCAAATATGATGAGCAGTACAGGCGGATATTATTATTAATTATTCCTGTGTTTTCTGCCATTTTCCGCTGCGGTATTCTCCCCATGAGATAAGAAAATTGGCAAGCCAGCCCAGGGGGACGGCATACCAGACCATAGCGGGACCAAAGCGGGGAGCCATAACAGAGGCAAAGACGACACGAAGCGTCAGGTTGGTGAGGTTCGCTATCGTAAATGCCTTCATATCGGAGGCTCCGCGAAGAAGACCGTCTGTCGACATTTTCAGTCCTATGAGGAAAAAGAAGAAGCCGATAAAGCTCAGATAACTGACGCCGGTTTCGAGAGCGGCGGGAGTACCGTCATTTCCCAGAAAGGAATGGATCAGAGGACGGCAGAATATTTCCGTAATAAGACAGAGGAGTACGGCGAAGAGAGCTGCAAGCCGCAGAGCGGCATGGTAGCCTTCCCGTACTCTTTTTATGCTTTCTTTCCGGTCTGCCCCAAGGTTCTGTGCAGTGTAGGAAGACATGGCGTTTCCGAGAGCTGCCATGGGAACAAAGCAAAGACTCTCCACGCGCGAAGCAGCCGAATAACCGGCGAGAACCTGGGAACCGAACAGGTTGACGACCGACTGCACAAGCATCGCTCCGATAGAGACGGTGGACTGCTGAAAGATGGAAGGAAGAGCAACGCGGCTGACGGCGGCAAGCTCTTTGAACTGAAAGGCAGGGAAGCGTTCCTCTTCGCCGGATACAGGACAGGCGCGAAGCTCCCGAAGGAAAAGAAAGAGAGAAAAGAAAACGGAAAGTCCCTGTGCGGCAAGCGTTGCCCAGGCTGCTCCGGTTATGCCCAGATTCAGGGTATCAACGAGAAAAAGGTCGAGAATGATATTGAAGAGGGAGGAGAAAACAAGCAGGCGGAAGGGAATCTTCGAGCGTCCCAATGCGTTAAACTGGGAGGAAAGCACGTTGTACATGAATAAAAAAGGAAGTCCCAGAAAGTAAATGCGAAGATAATCTACAGCCATATCAAGGATATTGGAAGGTGTGTTGAGAAGGAGAAGAAGAGGGCGGCAGAAAAAGAATCCGCCCGCCGCAAGAAGGAGACTCAGGATAAGGAAGGAGATCAGCGTCGTGGAAATGGAAAGACGCATATGGCTGTAGCGGCGCGCGCCGAAATGACGGCTGGTCAGAACAGAAGCTCCGATACCGCCGCCTATGGCAATACAGATAAATACATTGGTAAGGGAATAGGAGGCTCCGATAGCTGCAAGAGCGTCTTCGCCGACGCAGCGCCCTACAATCATGGAGTCTGCCATAGTATAGAACTGCTGAAACAGATTGCCCAGCAGGATGGGAAGAGCAAAGCTCCAGAGAGCTTTCACAGGTTTTTCGTTTAACAGGTATTCGCGTTCCATAAATCCTCCGATGCACCGAAATTTTGTCACTTTTTATTATTATAGCCGATTTAAGGGCGGCGTATAAAGAAGAATCTGTATTTTGCCACAGAAAGCATTTTTGGGAATAGGATAGTAAGAAAAAGCTCTTTTGGTGATCATGATGTTTTCCTGTTTTTTTGAAATAGCTGTTCTGGCAGCTGCCTTGTCTGCCGATACCTTTGCCGCAGGCTTTACTTACGGCATAGGCAGAATCAGGGTTCCGCTGCTTTCATTTTTTCTGATAACGCTTCTTTCCTGTCTGACGCTTGGTGTCTCGCTTGCGGCAGGGAGGCTGACAGGAGAAATGCTGCCGCCGGGAACAGGCAGCCGTCTGGGGATTCTTCTTTTGGCAGTTCTGGGCGTCTGGAAGCTTTTTTCAGGTTCTTCTGAAGAAGGGGTGAAGAAAGCCGATAAAAATTCCGATAAGCTTCTTTCTCCGTCTGAGGCTCTGGTTCTCGGACTGGCGCTTTCGGCGGATAGTTTGGCGGCCGGTATCGGGGCGGGAGCTTTTCATATTCCGATTCTGACTGCCTGCGCCGCCTCATTTTTGGCAGGGGCTGCCGCGCTCTGGCTGGGCGAACGGTTGGGGCAGCTTTTGTCTGTTCGTATTCATGTGAACGTCTGTCGTATGAGCGGTCTTCTCCTTCTGACGCTTGCCCTGCTGAAGCTTGCGGCAGAATGGAGAAAATAGATATTGCCGCTGCGGACAGTTTTGGAAAGGCTTTTTTACTGAGGAGCAGGCATTTGCTGCGCCTTTGTTTTCCGGGTCTGTCCGGGACGGATCAAAAGCAGCTCGTGTGAGAGAAGAGGAGCGGCTGCCAGCAGAATCAGTCGCGTCCATTCGGAGGCGGAAAGGCGGCAGGTACCGAAGGCGGATACAAAATACGGCGCTTCTGTCACAAGGATTTGAAGAGAAAGTCCGATGCAGAGAGCTGCGATCATCAGCCGGTTTTCCAGATGGTTCATGGAAAACAGAGAGGTTTCGACGTCACGCATTCCAATCGAGTGGAAGAGCTGGGAAATGCCGAGTACGGTAAAGGCGTAGGTCTGGCATCGCGTCAGAATTTCCGGAACGTCAAGGAGGATACGAAGGTGTTCCAGTGTCACAGGAAGATTTCCTGCCAGCAGAAGCGATATCGGAAGCTGGAGGAAGGCAGTCATACTGATGAAGGCGATGAGGAAGCCGTAAAGTAAGGTACAGGCAAGCCCTCCCTCTGCGAAAAGGCTTTCATTTTGCGGACGCGGAGGGCGGTTCATAAAGTGCCGCGGATCGTTCGGATCGACGCCGAGAGCCAGCGCAGGAAGAGAGTCTGTGATAAGATTAATCCAGAGAATATGGCTTGGTTTCAGGGGCGAACCGAGTCCGAGAAGGATGGCAGCCAGCATGGTTATGATTTCTCCGAAATTGGAAGAAAGGAGAAAGAGGACAGCTTTTTTAATATTTTCATAGATTCCCCTGCCTTCTGCGATTGCCCTGGCGATGGTGGCAAAATTATCATCGGTAAGGATGAGATCTGCCGCATTTTTAGCGACGTCTGTTCCGGTCATACCCATGGCTACACCTACATCTGCCGCTTTCAGGGAGGGGGCGTCGTTGACGCCGTCCCCCGTCATGGCGACGATTTGTCCGGAGGCTTTCAGAGCGCGGACAATGCGGACTTTATGCTCGGGCGATACCTGAGCGAAGACGGACAGCTTTTGTATGGCTCCGGCAAATTCTTTATCAGTGAGTTTATCTATCTGCGGTCCGCTGATACAGTCGGAGGGACGGTGGGCGATACCAAGCTCGCGGGCGATGACAAAAGCGGTATCGCAGCGGTCGCCTGTAATCATGACGGTCCGCACACCGGCGCGGGAGAAGTCCTGTACGGCTTTGGCAGCCTCCGGACGTACAGGATCGATCATGCCTGTAAGACCGAGGAAGGTCAGACCTTTTTCAGAAGGAACGCTATCGCCCTGACGCATTCCAAGGGCGAGGACACGCAGAGCACGCCCGGAAAGCGTCTTGAGCGCAGCTTCGATTTGTCTTCGTTTTTCTGCGTCAAGAGGCAGAATGCGTCCGGAAGAAAGAATGGTATCGCAGCGGCTTAAGACGGCGTCGGGAGAGCCCTTGGTATAGGAGACGGTACCGGACGGCGTGCGGTGAAGCGTTGTCATCATTTTCCGTCCGGAATCAAAAGGAATCTCACCTATACGGGGAAAATCCTGTTCCAGACGGGGGCGGTCCATTCCGAACCGGGCTGCCAGGTCAAGAAGAGCAAGCTCCGTAGGATCTCCGATACGCGTATCACGGTCTGCGTCGCTGCACAGTGTCAGACCCTCCAGAAAGTTTCCGTCTTTTTGAAGATCGAGAGAGGAGGCTTCCAGAATCTTTCCGTCAAGGCAGCAGGCAGTTACCGTCATGCGGTTCTGCGTCAGAGTTCCTGTTTTATCTGAGCAGACTACGCTGACACAGCCGAGAGTTTCGACGCTGGGAAGCCTTTTTACAATCGTATGTACCTTTACCATCCGCGAGACGCTCAGTGCAAGGACCATGGTAACTACAGCGGGAAGACCTTCAGGAACAGCCGCTACAGCCAGAGAGATGGCGGTAATTAACATCTCCAGAATATTCCGCTTCTGTACGACGGCAATAAGAAAAAGCAGGGCGCAGAGGGCTACGGAAAGGATGCTGAGGAGCTTTCCCAGGTCTGCCAGACGCCGTTGAAGAGGCGTTGTTTCCGAGGGCGCTCCGTCTATCATCTGTGCGATTTGCCCTATTTTCGTATCCATGCCAATAGCTGTTACGATGCCTTCTCCCCGTCCATAGGTGACGTTGGTTGACATCCAGACAAATCTGTTTTTCTGCAAATCCTTTTCTACAGGAACGGATTCCCCTGTCAGTGCAGACTCCTCCACCTTCAGATTTTTCACGGAGAGAAGCTCCAGATCGGCAGGGACCTGTCTGCCTGCGTCAAGGCAGACGATGTCGCCGGGGATCAGGTCGGATGCGGGAATCTCCACTTGTTTCCCGTTTCTTCGGATAAGGGCTGTCGGGCTTGTCATTTCTTTCAGAGCATCGAGAGCCTTCTGGGCTTTTCCCTCCTGTATGACGCCGACAGCAGCATTTACAAGGATAACAGCCAGAATAATAGCTGTGTCGCTGACTTCGCCGAGAAGCATGGATATAGCGGCGGCAACAAAAAGAACAAAAATCAGGGGATCGTTCAGCTGTTCCAGAAAGGTTTCCGGGAGAGTTTTTCTGCGCGCATCCTTAAGCACATTCTGTCCGCGGACAGCGCCGGAGGAAAGATTGTTACGAGTCATGAATACCTGTCCTTTCTATATTTTCTTAGAGCGTCCGTCTCTGCCTTCGCCGGCGAAGAAAATCCGTTCGGCTGAAGAAACAGATTTCGGACAGTTTTGTGATAAGATATGAAAAAAAGGACAAAGGTATGACTGAGACAGGGTGAAGATTTCTACTTGCCAAGGTCACGGGCATCTATTATAATATAATCTATTGTTTGCACAGGTTTTGGAAAAGAATGTATTTAGGAAAGCAAGTCTGGAAAAAGTGAGGAGGAAATGCGTTTTGAACAGAGAAATGGTGATAGTGCTGGACTTCGGCGGACAGTATAATCAGCTGATTGCACGCAGAGTCAGAGAATGCAGCGTGTACTGCGAAGTACATCCTTATACGATAAGCATAGAAGAAATCCGAAAGATGAACCCGAAGGGAATTATTTTTACAGGAGGACCGAATAGCGTTTACGACGAGAAATCGCCCCATTATCAGAAGGAAATATTTGAACTGGGGATTCCGATCCTGGGAATTTGCTATGGTTCTCAGCTGATGGCATGGAGTCTCGGCGGAGAGGTCAGGACAGCTCCCGTCAGCGAATATGGCCGTACGGAGACGGTTGTCGATAAGACAAGCGTTCTTTTTGAAAATGTAGAAGAAAATACGGTAGTCTGGATGAGCCACACGGACTATATCGCAAAAGTACCCGAGGGCTTCCGCATAACGGCGCATACGGACGTCTGCCCCGTTGCAGCGATGGAATGCCCGGAGAAGAAGCTTTATGCGACACAGTTTCACCCGGAAGTTCTTCATACGCGTGAGGGACAGAAGATGCTCCGCAATTTTGTCGAAAAGGTCTGCGGCTGCAAAGGCGACTGGCAGATGGGGTCTTTTGTGGAGGAGTCTGTCAGACAGATTCGGGAGAAAGTCGGAGACGGCAAGGTGCTTTGCGCGCTCTCTGGCGGCGTGGATTCCTCTGTGGCAGCCGTTATGCTCTCCAGAGCCATCGGAAAGCAGCTTACCTGCGTATTTGTAGATCACGGTCTGCTCCGCAAGAACGAGGGAGACGAGGTGGAAGCCGTATTCGGACCGGACGGACCTTACGAGCTGAATTTCATCCGCGTCAACGCGCAGCAGCGTTATTATGACAGACTGAAGGGAGTTACAGAGCCTGAAGAGAAGCGTAAGATTATCGGCGAAGAATTCATCCGTATCTTTGAAGAGGAAGCAAAGAAAATCGGCGCTGTAGACTTTCTGGTGCAGGGAACGATTTATCCGGACGTTATCGAGTCCGGTCTTGGAAAATCCGCTGTCATCAAGTCCCATCATAATGTGGGCGGTCTTCCGAGTGTAGTAGATTTCAAGGAAATTATCGAGCCGCTTCGGATGCTCTTTAAGGACGAGGTGCGCAAGGCCGGTCTGGAATTGGGCATCCCGGAGCACCTTGTATTCCGCCAGCCGTTTCCGGGACCGGGGCTGGGTATCCGCATTATCGGCGAGGTCACGGAAGAAAAAGTCCGCATCGTACAGGAGGCAGACTACATTTACCGTGAGGAGATTGCAAAAGCAGGTCTCGACAAGAGCCTTGGTCAGTACTTTGCCGGTCTTACCAATATGCGTTCCGTGGGCGTCATGGGCGATTTCAGAACGTATGACTACGCAGTGGCTCTGCGAGCTGTCACCACAAGCGACTTCATGACCGCTGAGTGTGCGGAGATTCCCTATGAAGTACTGTTTAAGGTAACAAGCAGAATCATTAATGAAGTGAAGGGCGTCAACAGAGTAGTGTATGATTTGACGAGTAAGCCGCCCGGGACGATTGAGTTCGAATAAACTTGCTCAAGCATCCTATAATTTAAAAACAGCGCGATTGATTTTCTGCTTTATATTTGTTATTGTAATTAGTGTAAGGAAAGTTTACCGCTGACCGATATGCGGTATATAAATGG
>CAUWNO010000032.1:0-18753 GCA_963559965.1 uncultured Lachnospiraceae bacterium
TAAAGTAAGGAGAGTACACAAATGAAGAATCTACCTATTTCCAAAAAACTGATTGTTACCTTTGGAACTGTCATCGCTATGTTTTGCGTTACGGTTTTCATAGGTATCCTGAGTCTTTTTCAGGTGAAGAACAGTTACACAGATTTCTATGCCGGCCAGCATGAAATCTTATATGCGGCAGAGGGAATCAATGTGCAGGTCAATTCTGCGGCAAAATATCTTGCTTTGGCTATTTTTGACGAGAATGAGGCAAATACCGCCACTTACTTGAACAACGTAAATCAGTGTATCGCCGAAATGAACGAGCAGGTTGCCTGGCTGCAGGAGAACCTGAACACCGAGACCAACCGCAAGCTGCTTGCAGACTATACAGCCGTAAGCACCGAGGTGGATGCGCTCTATGACGAGATTATAGACATGATCTCCGACAGCTCCATCAGCGGCTCCAGAGATACGCTTCTGAACCAAGCGGACCGTCTTCTGGTGAAGGAACTGGCTCCTGCCCTGGAGGAGGAACAGCAGATTCTGGATAATCTGATTGCCAGCACGGAAAACGTCGCTGCCGACACCTACGGATCTGCCATGCGCTCCGCTCTACTTTCCGTTGGCCTTATGGCTGCCATATCTGTATTAGCGCTGGTTGTTACCAACCTCCTGGCTCTGAGCCTGATTCGCGGTCTGGTTACTCCGATCCGGGAGATTCAGGAAGCTGCCTCCTCCATCGAGAACGGACACCTGTCGGTAGACGTAACCTATGAGTCTAAGGACGAACTTGGTATGCTTGCGCAGAATATCCGTACCATGAGCCAGAGACTTTCCTTCTATGTAAACGCCATCACCAACAGCATGGCCATCCTGTCCTCCGGCGATTTGAATATCCCTGCAAACGAGCCCTTCCTGGGAGACTTTTTACCTGTGCAGACCTCTATCCGTAAGCTGATTACTACGCTGGATTCCACCATGTTCCAGATCAATCAGGCTGCCGGTCAAGTCGCTTCCGGCTCCGATCAGGTCGCTTCCGGCGCTCAGGCGCTTTCTCAGGGAGCTACCGAGCAGGCAAGCTCCGTAGAAGAGCTGGCCGCCACCATCAACGATCTGTCCACGCAGGTACAGTCCACCTCTTCCCATGTAGAGGACGTGCGTGATCAGGTAAACAACGTAAACGAGGAAATGACCGCCTGCAACAATCAGATGCAGGAAATGACCGTTGCCATGGCTGAAATCACTGAGAAATCCGGTGAAATCAGCAAGATTATCAAAACCATTGAGGATATCGCGTTCCAGACCAATATCCTGGCCTTAAACGCCGCCGTAGAGGCCGCGCGGGCCGGAGCTGCCGGCAAGGGCTTTGCCGTCGTTGCAGACGAGGTGCGTAACCTTGCAAGCAAATCCCAGGATGCGTCCAAGAACACTTCTATCTTAATCGAAGGCTCCACAAAGGCTGTGGAAAAGGGAAAAGCGCTTACAGACAGTACTGCCGAGTCTCTGACCCGCGTGGTTACCGCCGCTCAGGCTGTGGGCGATATCGTGAATAAAATCGCCGATACCACCGCGTCTCAGTCCGTTTCCCTTTCTCAGGTAAGCCAGGGCGTAGACCAGATCTCCAGCGTCATCCAGACCAACTCTGCTACTGCGGAAGAAAGCGCCGCTGCCAGCGAAGAGCTTTCCAGCCAGTCTCAGATGCTGAAGGATTTGGTAGGACAGTTCCGTTTAACACCCAATGCAGGCGCCAACGGCGCTGCCTTCGAGGCTGCTGCTCCCTCCTACAGCATGAGCCAGTCTGACGATTCCGCCTATGCGCCGTCCTACGATTACGCAGACGCCAATGACAAATATTAATTTCTAAATTTTCAAAGAACCCAAAAAGAGCTTCCGAAAGTCATAGAAAACTTTCGGAAGCTCTTTTCTTTGGAACCTTTGTGCAGGGAAGCCCTTCTGCTCTTCTGCCCTTCACTGTCTGGAATCAAACTTCAAAAAATAGGCGTAAATATCCACCACTGCCTGGTACAGCTCCTCCGGCACTTCGCTTCCCAGATCAAGCTGCGTCAGAAGCGTCGCCAGGGAATTATCCTCGTATACCGGTATGCCGTTTTCATCGGCCACCTCCACGATTTTATCCGCCATATACCCCGATCCGGAGGCCACGATCACGGGGGCCGCATTTTTTTCTTCGTCATAAGAAAGCGCCACCGCCTTGCGCTTCATGGTTTCTTTAAACTCGGACATTTACCGTATTCCTCCTTACATAAATCTCCGGAAACGCTTCCGAGAGTGGGATGGATTCCGCGCTGCTGCCAAATACCAGGGAACGAAAGCCGATTCCCCGCTCCGCAAAAATCCTGGAAATCTGCTCCTTCATCTGCTTCTCCTGCTTCTTATACTGATCCGGATAATTCAGCTGCATATCCGCCTTTCCGTCATAATAAAACAAAAACAAATCGAAAAATCCCACGTCCTGGATGTCAAATTTGATCAGCGCCTTCACGGCCTTTCCCTTTCCGGCGCTTTCCGGGTCCTCCCTTCCGGCATCCGGGTCCACCCACATTTCCGAATAGAGCATCCGATTGTCCACGTTCATGGGGAATATCATATGAAGAACGGGCATAAACACACTTTCATTCAGCAGCATGGAGCGAAGCATATTCACTGCCGTCTCCCTGCCCTCATTTCCTGCGGCTCCGTTCATTCCCAGGGTCATAAGCTTAAGCAGCCTGTCGTTTACAGCGCTTCCCTGCCGGGCATCCTGTTCCAGGCGATCCAGGATCTGCGCCATCTGCCCTTCCTCCAGCGCCCCAAAATACTTCCGAAAGCCTGCGTACCCTTCCATCCTCTGAAAGGCCTCCAGCATCCCTTCCCTGGTTCCGTTTTCATAACGGGCCACCAGCTGGGCCAGCTGCGCGGTCATTTCCCGGAGACTGCCTCTGTCATGAGTCGCCGTAATATACCTGTTTAAAAACGGCAGAATATCCTCCTTCAGCCGGCGGATATCCCCGGCAGAGGGAATCGGCGTTCCCTTGCCGAATAAGCCGTTCATCTTCTCTCTAAGAGCCTGGGCCTGCACCTTGAGCATCCTGCTCTCCAGCTCCTGTAAGAGGTTTTTCATTCTCTCCTGTATATGCTCTGCCGAGGTCCGATCCGTATACTTTTTTAGAAAGCTTAAGATTTCCTGCTGCAGGCCTTTGGACGCATTCTCCGAAAGCACCCTGCGCAACAGCTCAAAAAAAGGACCGTGAAACCGGTTCGCCGCCGCGATCTGATCGCCCACAATCCCGGACATCCCGCTTGGATCCGTGGCGATCATTTCCAGAAACGAAGCGATCTCCTGGGCCATATTCGTGCCTATCCCGGATTCTACCTGGAACAGGACGCCCGACTGCAAAAGCTTGCTCAAGGCCCCCGCCGCACCGGGATTTTTGCCGAGGCTCTTTATAAAGGCCTGAAAATTCGACTCATAATTCAGCTGCAGCTTCTGGTCGGTGGTCTGTCCCGCCGCCTCTCCTCTTCCGTCCGGGCGTACGACCTTATCCGTCGCCACCGGATTCTGAATCTTATAATCATTCTCCTGGGTTTCTCCGGGACGCAGCTGGTTTAAATTGGTCCGCTCTGTAAGCGGCGTGGTTACTTTCAAAATATTAGACATTTTTCACCTGCTTCAATTATTTTTGTCACTATCCTGCCGATATAATATTATAAAGGGTATTTTCGCTTTTTTCCAGTGAAATAACCCGCAAAAATCTAAAATTAAGGCGGTACAGTGCGATTATGGATAATGGTATGGATAACTTACTGGAGACTTATCTTTTTGAAGTCAATTCTCTTCTGGAGCAGTTGGATGAAATACTGATTCATGCGGAGCAAGCGGGAGATTTCACCTCTGACGATGTGAATGAAATCTTTCGGAGCATGCATACAATCAAGGGCTCCTCTGCGATGCTGGAATTTAATTCCATCATGACGGTCTCCCATCACATTGAAGACCTTTTTTATTACATCCGTGAAAACGGTACAGACGGTCTCGACGCTTCTCAGAAATCGGAGCTTTTCAACCTGGTATTCAAAGCCACGGATATGATTCGTTCCGAGGTCGCAAAGGTCGAAAATAACGAACCTCTTATGGATGATATCGACAATATCATTCAGGAAATTAATAGCTTTCTGGCAAAAATAAGCGGAACTGAGCCAGAGGAGCCGGACGGCTCCAAAGCCCCGAAGACGGCGGCTGCAGGCAACGCGGCAGTCTCCGACCATCCCTTTGCCATACGCGTTCTTTTTGAAGAGGGCTGCGGCATGGAGAATCTGCGGGCCTTTATGCTTGTGAACACGCTTCGGGAGGAGGAGCTCTCCTTTGATTCCTATCCGGCGGATACGGAGACCAACCCCGATACGGCTTCCGCCATCGTGCAGGATGGCTTTTTCCTTTTTTGTGAAGACAAAGAAACTGCGGATAAAATCGTGCAGACGGTACGTCAGTCAAATAACATTCAGTCCTATGAGCTTTTGGAAAACCCGGCTCCCGCAGCCGCTCCCGCTCCTGCGGAGACGTCCGCCCAGAAAGAGAAGCCTGCTCCGGCTCCCGCAGCCGCTGCAAAGCAGGAATCCCAGCAGCGTTCTCTTACTTCTGCAGCGAATAAGCAGAGCTTAATCAGCGTCAACCTTTCGAAGCTGGACAGCCTGATGGCTCTCGTAGGCGAAATCGTCATCACCGAATCCATGGTGGTTTCCTCGCCGGATTTACGGAATCTGAAGCTGGACAACTTCTTAAAGTCCGCCAGACAGCTGCGCAAGCTGACGGACGATTTACAGGATATCGCCATGTCTCTTCGTATGGTTCCCGTCAGCGGCGTTTTCCAGAAAATGAACCGCATCGTCCGGGATATGTCCAAGGATCTGCATAAAAATGTACGTCTTACGGTTGTGGGAGCGGATACCGAGGTGGATAAAAGCATTGTGGACAATATCAGCGACCCCATTATGCATATTGTGAGAAATTCCATGGATCATGGAATTGAAAATACAGAGGAGGAACGAATCGCCGCAGGTAAGCCTGCCCAGGCGGAAATTATTCTCTCCGCAAACCATACCGGCAGCGAGGTCATCATCTCCGTTACAGACGACGGAAAGGGCATGGATCCGGACGCCATTCTGGCCAAGGCCAAACGGCAGGGACTTTTGATCAAACCCGAGGAAGAATACTCCCAGAAGGAAATTCTTTCCCTGTTGATGCTTCCGGGCTTTTCCACCAACACGGAGGTTACCGAATACTCTGGAAGAGGCGTGGGTCTCGATGTGGTGAAAAAGAACGTGGAGGCTTTAGGCGGCAGCGTTGTGATTACCAGTGAAAAGGGACATGGAAGCACCACTACCATGAAGCTCCCCCTGACCCTCTCTATTGTAGACGGTATGGAGCTGTCCGTAGGCGACGCTATTTTCACAATTCCCATCGCCAATATCCGTCAGTCCTTCAAGGCTTCCGACAAGGATATTATTTACGATACGGAGAACCACGAATTGATCCGCTGTCTAGACTCCTTCTATCCGATTATCCGTATCAACGAGCTCTACGGCATTGAATCTCACGCCCAGAAAATCGAGGACGGCATCCTGATGTGGGTGGAGGAGGGAGATCTTTCCTTCTGTCTGTTCATCGACGAGCTTATCGGAGAACAGCAGGTGGTGGTAAAGCCGATTCCTTCCTATCTGAATCAGTTTAATATCAAGGATTCCGGTATCAGCGGCTGTACCATTCTTGGCGACGGCAACATCAGTATCATTCTGGATGTGGCAAATATTTACCAGGCCTTTCGATTTAAATCTTAATGAATGGAGAATATACTATGGCAGACAATATCAATACACTGCAGACCGAAGAAGAGCTCGCTCTTTCTTCGGAAAACCAAAGATACCTGACTTTTTCATGCGATAATCTCACCTTTGCCGTAAATACGGACAATGTCATTGAGATTATCACCAATTTCATGATTCGCAAAATTCCTCTGGTTCCCGGCTATATCATGGGAATCATCAATGTGAGGGGACAGATTATCCCGATCATTGACATGCGGCTGCGTATCGGAAAGGAAAGCGCTACCTTCGACACCTCCTGTATCATTATTCTGGAGATAGATTCCAATCTCGTAGGCATCGCCGTGGACGCTGTTCTGCAGGTTTTGGATCTGGACGTCAAACGCGCTTCCGCCGTTCCTGTGGAAAATCAGAATGAACTGGCCAGCTCCATGCTCTCTCTTTCCAATGGCTCCGTTGTCCTGCTTCTAAATCTTGCATCTGTGATACAGCCATAACAGGAGGATCTATGTTTCAAATCAGCGACTCAGATTTTCAACGAATTGTTACGTTTATCAAACAAGGCTATGGCATCGACCTTTCCCGGAAACGCCCTCTCATTGAAGGGCGTCTTTCCGGTTATATTTATTCCCTGGGGTATTCCGATTTTCATACCTATGCAGAGGATCTCTTCTCCAAAAAGAATGCCAAGGACATCGAAGAGATGCTAAATCGCCTGACCACCAATTATACCTATTTCCTGCGGGAGGAAAATCATTTTGATTATTTCCGCAATACGGTGCTGCCTTGGCTGGAGCATTGTCACAAGCACGACCGCTCCTTAAGCATCTGGAGCGCAGGCTGCTCCACCGGACAGGAGCCTTATACCCTATCCATTCTGCTCAAGGAATATTTCGGCAGTAAAGCGGATAAATGGGATACCCGTATTCTCGCCACCGATATCTCGCAAAAGGTGCTGGGTATTGCACAGAAAGGCGTTTACGACGAGGAATCTCTGCAAAAGATCCCCCCCTCCTGGCTGTCCAAATATTTCCGCAAAAGCGCGACGGAAGGCATGTACGAGGTGGCTCCTTCGCTTCGTTCCAACGTGATCTTCCGTACCTTTAACCTGATGGAGCCTATCACCTTCCGGCGCAAATTCGACGTAATCTTTTGCCGTAATGTGATGATTTATTTTGACCAGCCCACCAAGGACGCTCTTGTAAACCGCTTCTACGACTATACGGTTCCGGGAGGCTATTTGTTCATAGGACATTCCGAAAGCTTGAATAAGGCCGCCACCTCTTACGAATACCTTCTTCCCGCCACCTACCGCAAGAAAGGATTTGAGAAAAAATGATAAACAAAACCATAAACATCCTAGTGGTAGACGATTCCATCCTGTTCTGTCGTTTTCTGATGGAAGCCATACCGAAGCTGAATCCCAATTTCTGCGTATGCGGCTATGCCATGAACACAACGCAGGCTCTGCGGGCGATTGAAACCCTAAAACCAGATCTGATTACCATGGATATCGAGATGCCCGGCGAAAGCGGCCTGGACTTTTTAAAACGGCTGCTTCCCCTTCATCCAATTCCCGTTGTCTTGATTTCTTCCCTGAATCTGAACGTACTGGAGGCGCTTTCCCACGGCGCCGTTGATTTTTTACGCAAGCCGAATCCCAGTGAAGAAAATAAAAAAGAAAGCTTCCTGCGCATTCTGGCTGGTAAGCTTTCTATTGCGTCTACAGCACGCGTCCGGATACCCTCGGCTATGCCTGCGTCCGGAAGCGCTCTTACGCGCACCTTCCGTCTGCCCGCCTCCTCTTCTATGCTTGACCGTACCCTCATCGCCATCGGCGCTTCCACGGGCGGAACGGAGGCTACGCTGGAAGTACTGCGCTGTCTTCCGGAAAATACGCCGGGCATCGTCGTGACCCAGCATATGCCGGAGGGCTTCACCGCCATGTATGCCGAGCGTTTAAACCGCCTATGCCGCATGAGCGTGAAGGAAGCCGTACACGGGGACCGCGTGATGCGCGGACAGGTACTGATTGCTCCGGGAAATCTCCAAATGCGTGTTTCCCGCGTAGGAAACACCTATACCGTAAACTGTTTCCCCGGAGAAAAGGTAAACGGTCATCGCCCCTCTGTGGACGTTTTATTTGATTCTGTAGCCGCTGCCGCGGGCTCCGACGCTGTAGGAATTATTTTGACCGGCATGGGCGCTGACGGGGCCAAAGGGCTCTTAAAAATGAAGCAGGCGGGCGCCTATACCATCGGCCAGGATAAAGCCTCCTGCGTGGTCTACGGGATGCCTATGGTGGCCTATGATATGGGCGCTGTGGCCATTCAGGCCTCCTGCTCTAATATTTCCCATGTTCTTCTGAATTATCTTGGGAAAAAAGCTTAACCGCTTAATTCTCCTGTTCGTTCATCAGCTGAAGCAGCTGTTCCAATCCCTGGCGGCTGACTTCAGCTGATTGTCTGTTGGCTGCGGCCGCCTGCGCCAATTCTTCCCTTAACACTTTGATATGAGCCGGCGCTTCTATCGCAAGGCGCACGGAATCGTTTCCCACATCCGTCACAATAATCGTGATGTTATCGCCGATCCGTATGGCTTCGTTTTTCTTTCTCTGCAAGATCAGCATTTTCCCTCACCTCCCGTAAGCGCTTTCCCAAGAGGCTGGCGGAAGGCATAGCTCTTGTCCTCCAGCACCGCCTGAATCCCTTTGCGGCTAAGGGCGTTTACCGCAATGGGGCAGCGCAGATTCACTCTGCTCCCTTCCGCCCGCTCTCCTACGGACAGAATCACATAAAAGGAAATCTCCTCCTCCTGTTCCGTCCCCAGCCGTTTGTAATCCTCGCTGGACAGAACCGGATGATAGTCTGCGAAAAGGAAAAAGGGATTTGCCACGATAAAGGACAGTTCGCTCTCCTCCAGACTTTGCAGCAAAATCAGCCGGTCGCTGTCGTCCTGGAAGGCTACCGGCAAAAATCTATGATAGGCTTCGAATCCGTAAAGCCCCTGCTCAAAAACAATCACTTCATCTTCCTTATATTCAATTTCTCCAAAATATTCTGTATTAACCTTCATTCTCGTCTACTCCTATCTGCATCATCATGGACGAACAAAAAGGCTGAATAAAAAATTATTCAGCCTGAACGTCCTCATACTCTCCGGTGAAACGCGCCCCCGCGCTGGGCGGTACGTACATCGGGTCGCCCATGTATTCAATTCTTACGTCGGGATACTGGGTAATGGACATCTCGATATCTCCCGGCACAAAATTCACACTGCCTTCGTTGATCCGCCAGTCGAAATTCAGCTTATCCATTTGGTACTGCACGGAAAAATAGGGCTGGGAGACACTGATATTCACGCCGCCCTTGGGAAGAAAAGCCATTTGAAATTCTCCCGTGGGAAAAGCCGAGCGCTCCGCTATCATCCGTCCTATGGTCTGAGAGCCCTGTCCCGGCTGGCTCTCCAGATACATCTGACCTTCCTTCGCATACCTTGCGGCCGCCTCCAGCGCCTGGGTATAGCCACGCTCCGCCGCCTGGGTAATGCTTGTTTTTATCGTCGGTGCAAGAGAATTACGAGCGTCATAGGTATCCAGCCGCAATTTTGCAGGACGGTTCTGGATCTTCAGCCCGCCTCTGTTTCTGGAAACCTTAAGCCCTACCGAGCTGCTCTCTCTTTCCAGTCTTGCGTCACTTATTTTCAGCTCGTAACTGATAGGAATTGTGGTGATTTGCAGTAGCTGTTCCATATTCTCACCCCTTTCAGCTGCTTTTTAATTAATAAAATCCAGTAGCGACTGCCCAAGAATACCCGCTCCAATTTTCAAAGCGCTGTTATATGTATACTGTGCATAACTGTAATTCATAATCGCTTCCGCCGGATCTACATTCACCAGTGCGTCCAACTGCTCCGTCATGGCTAAATCCATGTCGGAAAGCCGTACCTTCGTTGTTTCCAGGGATTTTGCGCGGATTCCCAGCTTCGCATTGACATCGATGAGATCCTCCGCTCCCTTCTGGAACTGATTCCAGAGCTTTTCATAAGCATCCGCATCAAAATCTGCCTTTTCCAATTCATCCGCCATCTGACCCATCAGCACGACCAGATTTTTCTCCGTTCCATCCGCCGTCTGGCCGAAGCCTACCAGATTCAGTCCCGGAAGCGACATATCGTAAGCGGTAGAGGAAACCACGTTATTGGTATTCGCATCAAAGCTTAAACCAAAGCCAATGTCCACATAGCTGCCCTCTTTTGCAAGCTCCTCCAGCTTTTTCTGATTTGCCGGATCGGATACGTCCAGCCCTCTGTACAGAAGCTTCCCGTCTTTTAATTCAAAGGGAGCCTCTAAGGCTTCATTTCCTGCCAATACAAAGCGGTCGCCGTACTTGACGTTTAAGCTGTTCACAACGGAGGACTGAAGCTCTCTTAAGGCCGTAGCGTAGCTTCGTCTGCCGTCCTCGCCGCTCACTCCATTCAGAGCGCTCACAGAATAATCTTTGCTGATGGTTTCAGCAATATCGCTGATCTGCCCTACCGCGTCCTCCTGGGAGTCAGAAATCGACTGAAGCTCCGTAATGGTGTCCAGATAATCTTTGTTTCTCAAATATTTTCTTTCCAGAGACGCCGCGGTGGACGCCCGGAAGGGATCCTCCGACACACGATTAAAACGTCTTCCCGTCTGCAGCGTATTCCGCATATTGTTCATATCCAGAAGTGACGAGCTCAGACCCGACATATAATTTCTCCGGACCATTCCTGTTGTAATACGCATCTTATCAGCCTCCTTATCTTCCTACCACACCCATTTTATTAATCAGGACGTCAAGCGCCTCGTCCATTGCCGTCATCACTCTCGCCGCCGCATTGTAAGACTGCTGATAACGCATCAGATTTGCTACCTCTTCATCCAAGGACACGCCGCTTATGGATTCTCGGTTGTCCCAAATGTCATTCATCACCGCTACTCGATTGGCAAGCAGGGATTCTGTGGATTTCTTCTGAACACCCTGCATATTCTGAATATTGGTGTAGGCGCCCGGCATGGTTCCCTTATACAAAAGCTTGCCGTCCGGCGTCCTAAATTCCAAATCCTTTTTGGTGGAAAGCAGCTCCTTCATCTTCAGGATATTATCGTTCGCCGTAGCTCCGCCGCCGTTTGTATTCTTAATCCGAATGATCCCACCCATCCAGTCGTCAGAAATCTTGATATTGGATGCGGTGAAGGTGTTTGAACCGTCGGAGGTCTCAAAGAGATTGTCCTTGCTGCCCGGCGCTCCGCCGCCGTTTAATTTATTCATCTCCGTGGCCAGCGTATTGGCGAAACTGTCCAAAAGCACCTCATAGTAGCCGATACCCTTAACGTCCGTCTCTCCCGCGCTGTGGCCGTCGCTGTTCAGCATATCAAGATTTCCCTTGATAATACCCTCTGACAGCTTGTCGGTATAATCTGTATTGGCAAAGCCGGGAGGATTTCCCTTTTTATCGTACTCGCTGATGGAAAGCTGCAGCTCTCCCACCTTATTGGGATTCGCTGTAAAGGTCAGCTCTCCCGCCTTGTCATGGCTCACCAAAAGCTTATCGCTGCCCTTAATCTTAATCTCCAGCTCCTCTACCTTCCGGCCGCCTCCGATATCTGTCTGAATGGAGTTGATTTCGATGGGCAGATAGGTCGCCAAATCATCAATCAGAAGATTTCTCTGATCCCGCAGCTCAAGAGCCGGATTTCCGAGAATTTCCGCATTCTTAATGCTCTCATTGAGACTTGCGATATTTTTCAAAATCTCGTTTACTTCGGGTCCGATGGTCTTCTGCATCTTTTCGATGAGCGTTTCCCGGATATTGTCAAGCTCTGTCGCATTCTGATGCAGATAATCGATCAGCACGCCGAAGGATTCTCTCACGAGATTGTCGGCGCCGTCCTGTCCCACCTTCGTGGACAAGTCCTGCAGCTGGCTTACCACCTCGTCCAGAGCCTCCTGCACATTGTTTGTATCTACCTTGTCAAAAATATTTCCAATCTGTCCAAGGGTTTCATTGTAGGCATCCTGGGTGCCGACCTTTGCAAGCTGCGTCCGAAACTGATAATCCAGATACGGATCCCGCAGCTGGCTTACGGACTGCATCATGGTACCCTGTCCTACCTTTGTCTCACTGATAAAGGAATAGGGACCTACGCCTGTGCCGCCGATGCTGTAAAGATCGAGACGCTGTCTTGTATATCCGGTTGTGTTCATATTCGTTATATTCTGTCCTGTCACATCCAGGGATTTCTGGCTTGCATTCAGACCTGACAGCGCCAGGCTAAAGCCTCCGAAAGTAGAACGAATCACTCTTTTTTCCTCCTGTGTATCTTGAATCCAATCTATGCTTTTCTCGGATGAAAGCTATGCTCCTGCTTCCCGGAAGCAATGCTTTGATCCGCCTTTTCCTGCAGTGCTTTCTCCATTTTGTGCAGCTCTGTCTTTAACAGATCCTGCGCCGCATCGCGAAAGCCCTGGAAGTCTGCCAGCGCCTTCCGAAGCTCTTCCCAAAGGGCTTCCATGGTTTCTCTGCGCTCTCCCGTCAGCTTCTCAATGATACTGCCAAGGGACATTCCCGCAAAGCCTTCCGCCGCCGCAAGCTCATCCATTTTCTTTTCCAATGCACGAAACTGCATGGTGTACACCTGCTCGCTTTTCATGCATTCCTCCACATCCAGAACCTTCCCGGCACGAACTGCCTGAAGCTTTTTTTCTTCCACTTCTCCAAGCTCCCGCAGCAATTCCGTAAGCTTCCTTACCAGTTCTTCTAAGCTGCCCATCTTACTCCACGCCTCCGTATCTGAAAAGCTTCTCCGCCACGGCCGCCGCGTCTACCTGATAGGTTCCCTCCGTAATCCGCCGTTCCAGCCTTGCAAGCTTCTCCTCAGACGGGCTCGCCTTTACCTCTGTCAGAATCTCATCCGCCGTCCTGCGGGCAAATTCTTTTTCCATAATCTGCCTGCCGTCCGCGCGTATATCTATCTTATCCTGATTGATCCATTTTCCGCTACCGGACATTCTGCTTTCGCGAATCCGCTCTGTCAAAACAGCCTGCGTTCTCTGCATATTGTATTGTCCCTGTAATCGAATCATATAGGCTTCCTTCTTTCTGCCTTTGCTTTCTATGTTTATAGTATCGGCATCTGCAGGCAATTGTTAAGAGTTTTCTGGGATTGTTGTTTCATTTTTTTCCGCAGCCTGCTCCAGGTTTTTTCTTCTCTGCTTTCTGCCGCGAAAACTATAGCACAGAAGACGAAGCATACGGGCTCCCCAAAAAAGAGGAAGAAGAAACGGACATGGCTTCAGCACCGGATACAGCACCTCCATATACTCCCTCGGCGGGAACTTCCATTTTCCTCCTTCTCCTTTGCTGCGCCGCAGCATAAATTCCTTTTCCTCCTGCTCGCATTTATATGGAAGTAGCTGCTTTACGGCTTTTTCTCCCTCTCTTCCGCCGCTTATCACATAAAGCCCCAGCTCCTGACCCATATAGTCCTCTTCCTCCATCTGAATCCTTCCGAACCACAGGGCCGCCAGGTTCAGCGCCCGGTGAGAAAATTCATCCAGCCGCATTTTTTTTAGGTCTCCGCTGATAGAGCGGTAATCCAGCACTTCCTTGTTTTCCATATAAAAAAGCCATAGATTCACAAACATCCGCATTCTCGGATATCCCGCCGCAAAGCTTTCCGCCAGATCGCATATCTGCCGCAGATAAAGCTCCTCCATCGTCATCTCATGAACGTATTTAAAGCCTTCCTTTTCGGCGAAATCCATGGGCCTCTGTTCAAAATACCTCTGTACCCGCTTGTTGCTGTCCCCCCATTTTTCCTTGAAAATAAGGCGGATCCCTTTTCGGGAATAGGTAATGCTGTTCTTTTCACTTTTTTGAAACTCAAAATTCATCTGAAGCATCAGCTCCTGCAGCAGACCGCGGCACTCCTTTTCGATCAAAAATTCCGCTTCCTGACACTCCGCCATCTCTTTTCTTTCATAATATTCCCTGCAGGCATAGCCTGCCGTCGGAAGAATGTGTCTTCTGCTTTGTTCAAATTTCCAGCATACCGCCTCCACTACGTTCTGCAGAATTTCTTCATTGGCCGCCGCCTGCCGGAAGCGCTTTTCGAATTTTTCCCTGCTGGAAGCCGGCATTTTGCTTTCCATTCCCAGTACCGCATAGTACGCCATATTGGTAACCCTGTGAAACTCGGCCGTTTTATACACGCTGTCCCAGTGAAACAGCTTTTTCTCGCCATATACCTTATGCTGATTAATCACAGCCTCCAGCATCCGGATCAGCTGCTGGGCTTCATAATAGGCTTCTCTTTGAACGCTCATGCAAAATCCTTCTCTCCTCAAATATATCTGCCGCACGGTTATTGTAAATAGCCATCTTTTCATCCGCTACAATATTCCCCACGGCCATTGTAATCACTCTCTTTTTCATAATGGAAACAATCTCTCTGTCATGGGATGCCACCAGCATCGTGATCCCATATTTTTTATTCATTTCCTCCAAAAGGCACATGAGATCCCAGGAGCTGTCTCCATCCAAATTCGCGGTGGGCTCGTCCGCGATCAAGATATCGGGATGCATACACAAGGCCCTTGCCAGAAGCGCTCTCGCCTCCTGTCCGCCCGAAAGCTCATCCACATACCGCTCGCCAAGGGCTCCAATTCCCACAGCGTTTAGTATCTCTGGTATTTCCCTTTTTATCTGCTTTCCGGAATATCCCACAGCTCTCATAACAAGGGCCATATTTTCATAGATGCTCTTGTTCCTGATCAAGCCCATCTGACTTTCCATCAAACCGAAATGCCGACGGAACATCTGGAGCCTGTTTCCTTCCAGCTTGTTTACCTGACAGTCGGCCACCCACACCTCTCCGGCAGAAGGCGCAACACGCCCATGGATAACTCTCAGCAGCGTACTTTTTCCCGCCCCGTTCCGTCCGGTAAAGAAAGCGAACTCTCCCTTTTCTATGCGCAGATTGATATGTTCCAATCCCACCTCGCCGTTTTCATATAGGACGCTGACATCCAGCAGGCTAATCTGAGCCATATAAATCTCCTCTCTAAAGTATGGAAAGGACTGAACGGATGCTTCCTGTTCAGTCCTTTTCCTGATAAAAGGTATGTTTGCCCGCAATTCTTTGATTCATCATTCTGTCTTTTCGGATGGTCTCCTTCAATATGGCACGGGAGCGGATAACGACGGCTGCAATTCTTGTCGCAGCTTCCTTTTCCTCCTCGGAAAATCCGCTGTACAATGCCTCGTCTGTCAAAGACTGCGCACGCATCAGTCTATCCAGCGCAGAAATCTTTTCCGCAGTTAGATTCCCCCTTAGGGCGTCCACCTGCTCCATACAAATATCGGCCTGCTCCATCTGCTCTCCCCGCAAACTTAAGACCGCGGCCGCAGCCCTTGTATCGTTGCGCCCAAAGGCTTCCTGCGCCTGCTCCGTGAGCGAATCAATCTCTTTAAAATAATTGCAGCGCTCCTGAAGTAGCTTGCCTATTTCAAGCAAATCTTCCTTTATCATTTCAGCCCCTCTTTCCTACGCCTGTCAGGAATCGCCCTTCCAGCTCCGGATTTCCGCTTTCCTTTCTGTCCGCCTCCGCAAAAGCATCCTTCAGCTCGTCGATCAACGGCTTCAGCTCATCGATCACCTCCGGCCTTCTTCCCGAAGAAATCCTTGACAGCTCATAAAGGAAAAAGTCATACAGCTGCTTTAAATTCTGGCTTATGGGATACTGATAGTCCAAGGTCTCTTCCAAATACAAAACAATCTGACGGCTGCGCTCTACAGACTGCTCAAACACAGAATACTCCTTTTGTTCCAAGGCATACTTGGCCCTAAGAAGGCGCTTCTGCAGCTCTTCATAGAGCCGCAGAAGCAATTCTCCCTGAGTCATGGTATTGATGGATTGTTCTTTATACTGCAAATAGCCGTTCATCTAAACTCCCTTTTTATACGCTCTTATGAGCCGAATGCCGAGGATAGCCAGCTGCTCTGAGAATTCATCTGGCTGATTAATGTTTCCAGAGAGGTAAACTGCGAAATATAGCGATCCTGCTCGATCTTGAGCTTCGTCTGAAGACGCTCGATGACACCGTCGATAGCGTCCATCTGCTTTTGCAGACTGTTTTTCAGAATCGTCGTAGGCGCAAACGTAGAACCTGCGCGCTCTACCAGGATTCCCTTGGTGCTTCCCGTCATACCTGCATATTTATTGTTGATCGTCTGCATCCTCACCATGAGGCCGCCCTGACTTATCACATTTCCGCTGCTGTCCTTTTCCGCCTGGGCCGTAAACGCCTCCCGCACCTTCTCCGGATCTGCTTCCAGGGCCTTTCTGAATTTTTCTTCATCAAAGGTCAGCTTTCCATTGTCCGAATAATTGCTGGATACGCCGATTCCCATTTCCTTCAAGGTACTGTCCGTAGATACCAGGAATCTTAAGGAATTTGCCAGTCCGCGCAAATCGCTGTCATTGAAAAGCATACCGGCGCTGGCCATTTCGTTCCATTTTTCAATTTCAGACTCCGTCATTTCATCTTCCTGTGCGGAGGTAAGCGGAGCGAATTTGCGATTGGGCTTCGTGGTCAGCTCCTTATTTACAAGCTCCAGAATCTTATTGAAGTCCTCAATCATGGTTTTGACGGTTTCCACGGTTTTATCCGTTTCCATCACAGCCTCAAAGGTTACTGCATCCTTATTGGTCAGCTCTACCTTTCCCGGCGCATTGGGATTGGAAGGATCCTTTACCTCCTCATAGCCGAAGGTTCCCTTCACCGTCACGTTCATTCCGTTTAAGTCAAAGGTATTCGAGCCTCTTACCAGCTCTACCACCTCGTCGGAGCCCTCGTATTTCACCGCTACGATAGCGTCCCTTCCTTCCTGAACCTCATAGCTGGTTCCCGCTTTTCCAAACAGCGCTTCCGCCCAGCTTCCTTCGATATTCACTTCACCGCTTGCGCCATCCATGGTGGAGGTGATGATAAATTTATCTGCGGCCGACTGATAGGAAACTTTTACGCCGACACCCTCTGTATTGTTGATTTTATTGATGATCTCCTTTAAGGAATCCTTGGTGCTCAGTCCTTCTATCGCCACGCCGTTGATGATCAGCTTATCCGCATCGCTGTCCTTTAAGGTCTTTCCTTCCAGCGTCTTTAAGCCTGAATGACCTATGGAAGCTTCCAGATTCAAACGGTTAGCGCTGCCGGCACGAATGCCAAGCACTCCGTTTTCTCCCAAAATACCGCGTCCCGCATGATTGATCGCGAATACAGAGCTTTTATCTTCCTTTCCGTCGGGCGTAACCGTCTTAAAGGATAGGGATTCCTTTCCGTCTGCGCCGGAAGCCAGCTCAACCTTTACACGGCCCTTGCCAAACGCCTTATCCAGCTCCTTCTGGAGACTTCCCTGCAGACCGTTCTTTTTCAGTTCTTCCGCAGTTCCCAGCCGGATCGTCTCTGTCTTTCCGTTGTAGGTAAAGCTGATTTCCTGACCTGCCAGCCATTCCGCATTTGTTTTGGTTTCATACTGTGTTACCGCATTCTGGGCCGTCAAACCGGAGGACGTAATGATCAGTGCGCTTTCCGCCATATCCCCTACCGACTGATCTTTCCCTACAAAGCCCAGCCGCTTCAGCAGATCATTGGTATCGCCCCTCAGCTTAATGGTGTTTCCGGCCGCCGCCGCATCGTCGCTCTTAAGCGTAAGCTTCTGCTCGCCGTTTACGGTAGTCACTTCCGCCTTCATAACGTCCGCCAGAGTTTTGTCCTTTCCTACGGACACCTCCTTCATGGCGTCGTTCAGGGCTTTCGCAATTCCTTCTGTTGAATCGTAATTATACCCGTCTTTTTCCTGCGGCAGAGATACCACATAATTTTTCGTTCCATATGTAACGGTAAAGCTGGAGCCGCCGATCATATTGATCTTTCTATCGGCGTCCATATCCAGCTCCACAGAATTTCCCGAAAGTGTTCCTGTAGACGCATTTTCCTTAAACACAGCCTGGGCATTGGACGCCGTCTGCTTTACGCCCAGAATCGACATAGCTTCCGCCATGGAAGAATATCCCGTCACGCTGATCAGGTCGCCGTATTTTCCAAGGGCATTCACCTTGCCCGGCGTAAACAGATTGCTGCCAAGCAGATTGTTAGAGGAGGTATAGGACATATATTTCTGGGAAAACTCATACATCTTTGTAGTAATTTCCCGCATTGCCTTCTGCTCCCACTCCAGCTTCTGCTTTGCCTGCTGCTGTTTATAAATTTTACTTGTAGTTCCCGCAGTCATGCTTTCAATCAAGCCGTCTCTATCCAGTCCGCTGGCAAGACCGCCATAGCCTCTGATAGAAGAAGCGCCGCTTGTTACAGAACTGCTTAATCCGCCAATACCTGCCATCTCTCATTCCTCCTGCTACATATTTCATCCAATACCGAACCGATATCCCTTCAGTATCCTCATCTCTCTATCTACAGATACCTATATTTCTATATCGTCACATTCTCTCAAACAATTAACATCAATGTCTTGGATTTTTAGCAACCTGAATACAGGCCTTCACCATCGCCACAAGCAAATCTGTCATATATTTTTTCTCAAAGAAGCTGGTCAGCGCCGATACCGCCCCTTTCTGCACGACCACATATTTGGGCCGCACCTCGTTTAAGGTCAGCGCCAGCACATCCACGGTACACCGATTGCAGGTGCATGTATGGAACCGCTCCTGATTCTCTCTCAAATGCTCCAGAGCAATGGTTTCCATCACATTCACAAAGGCATAATCGGGTTCCTCCGGCTCTGGTTCCGCTTCCTTTTCTGCTTCTGCTTCCGAAACATGCTCGATTTCCGGCTCCGCTTCCTCCAGACGTTCCGTTTCCGGTTCTGGTTCTTGTTCCGCTTCCAAAACGCTCGCG
>CAUWNO010000033.1:0-18753 GCA_963559965.1 uncultured Lachnospiraceae bacterium
GTCTCAGCTTTCAGGAGGAGGGAAAGCCTCCCACAGGTAATGCCTCTCCTTCCTTCCTGAAAGACTACAATGCCTGTTATCTGGAAGAAACGGAAGAAAAAAAGATTTACCTGACCTTTGACTGCGGATTTGAAAACGGCGGCACGCCTGCAATTCTTGATGCGCTGAAAAAGCATCAGGCGCCGGCCGCTTTCTTTATCGTCGGAAATTATCTCGAAACAAGCCCCGATCTGATAAAACGTATGCTCTCCGAAGGACATATCGTCGGAAATCACACTTACCATCATCCGGACATATCAAAGCTTCGTACACAGGAGGATTTTCAAAAAGAACTTACGGATCTGGAAACACTTTTCAAAGAAGTGACCGGAGAAGAAATGAGCCGCTGCTACCGGCCTCCGCAGGGCATTTACAGTGAAGAAAATCTGAGCATGGCAAAGGAGCTTGGATACCGGACTTTTTTCTGGAGTCTCGCCTATGTAGACTGGTATCAGGATAAACAGCCCACAAAGGAGGAAGCCTTCTCCAAGCTGTTGACGCGGATTCATCCCGGAGCCATCGTCCTTCTTCACAATACCTCGACGACAAACGCTGAAATTCTTGACGAACTGCTGACTAAGTGGGAGGAAATGGGCTATACCTTCCATTCTCTCGACGAACTGAATCTCTCCTCTTCAGCGGACGCTCCGAAAACTCTGCCCGGAGCCTGAAGACGGTAAAAGGACTTTTATATCACAAAAAGAAGAGGATGCCGCCCAGTCATCGTCTGATTTGATGACGCTGCGACACCCTCTTTTATTCTATCTTTTTTATTCTATCTTTTTTATTCTATCTTTTCTATTCTATCTTTTCTATTCTATCTTTTCTATTCTATCTCTGATATTCTCAGAGCTTTCAAGCCCTGTGCTTTCCGAATCTAAGCAATCGGCTCGTACTCATTTTCTGCTGTCTTCTGAAACAGCGGCAGCTTCTGAAGGAACGTGATATCTTCTCTGTCAGCAGCGTCTCCTTCCGCAAGAATTGCAGCCTTTTTCACAACAGATGCTCCTGCGTTCTCCATCAGAGCTTCCAGCGCCCGAAGAGATTCTCCTGTAGAAATTACATCGTCCAGAAGGCAGACACGCTTTCCGCGGATCTTGTCTGCATCCACTCCATCCAGGTAGAGATGCTGCTCGCCTGCCGTTGTGATAGAATGAACGGAAGCTGACACGACATTTTTCATATAGGATTTTGTGCTCTTTCTGGCTACGATAAACTCCTTCAGTCCAAGAAGACGGCTGATTTCATAAGCCAGTGCGATTCCCTTTGCCTCTGCCGTTACTACAGCGTCGACCTCTCCGATTTTCTCAGCCAGAAGCGGCGCGCAGGCGCTTACCAATTCTGTATCTCCCAGAACCACAAAGCTTGCAAATGCCATCGTATCGCTGATCGGGATGAAGGGAAGTGTTCTCTCCACACCGCACAGCTCCATCTTGTACTCTCTCATTTCTTTCTCCTTTCCCTTCCGGTTACAGACCCAGAAGCTTCGCAGCCACTCCCGCTACCATTCCAAGGAACGGATTTGTAACTGCCGTAACTACCATAGCTGTTCCGCCTACTGCAGCATTCGTTGCAAACGCTACCGGAGCATCCAGAACAACGGTCTTAAAGATACCCAGAACAAACAGGAATCCTGCTATCGAGGATGACGGTACAAATCTTCCAATCTTCGGAAGAAGCTTGAAAAGAAGAATAAAACCAATCACCGCCATCATGATAACGCCTGCCCATACGGGATGAGGCGCGCTTGCCGTTGCAGAGATAATCGACTCTACCGGCGCTCCTCCAAAGAAGGAAGAAAACATATCTGCCAGAGAGGAAATGATCGTCAGGTGGTCAACATTGTAATTTCCGCCTGTTGCCATTCCCGCTGTAATTCCTCCGAAAGAAATATTGGAACCGATATTCAGGCACACCATTCCCAGAGCGCCGAGAATAACATTGGAATTAATCGTAAACTTCTGACGTATCATTCGATCGTCTTCTACTACAATATTGGATTTTTCCTTTTTAAACAGTGCATTTGCGATACAGGATGCCACAACAGAAATCACAATCGTGTATACAAGCGTATTTGCGCTGTCCTTTGTAAAATAATAAGTGAGCAAAGCTGCGCCCAGAGAAACGCCTCCGGATATCGCATCGCTCTTTATCATATCGATGGCAGCTTTCGTCAGAATAATTCCTACTCCTGCCATCATTCCGTAAGCCACGTCCTCGCCTACAAAGTTTACAATCTTGGTAAGCAGTCCAAACGCACCTATCAGCGCCATAATCGTACCGCCGATAAAAATCATAGCGCATCGCTCTGAGCGGTTCTTTCCCGCCGTTCCTGCGTAAGTGATTGTCTCTGCCTGGAAAGAAATAGGCGCAACACTCTGCGTCAGTGTGTTTCCTATTGCTCCCACAAAAAAGGCCAGCGCTGTCGGAACAGAAGCGAAGCCATAGGCAAGAGCCAGAAGTCCCTGGGGCAGTCCGTTCAGAACTACGCCAACAATCGCCAGCAAGTCAGTTAAAATCTCATTCATACTACTCTCCTCCTATGTCTGCATCCACATGCACGCGCAAAGCGCCTGCACACAGAGGCATAAAATAATAGCGCCGGTGCGCAGAAGAGTTCTCCTTTTGCACACCGCCGCTATGGAGTTTAACAGGCACTCTTTTTTCTGTAAAGAAAATCCGTTATTACTTTTTCTTATCTTTATTAACAGGCTGCGCTTATAAGTCTCTTTTTCACTGTACCTGCAGGTTTGTATAACCCATCAGATCATAGTCCACCGCACAGGCTGCCTCGCGGCCTTCACGTATTGCCCACACGACGAGAGACTGACCTCTGTGCATATCTCCTGCCGTAAAGACGCGCTCTATATTGGTCTTATACGATCCGGGAGCTGTGCTGACATTCGTCCGCTCATTCAATTCTACGCCGAAAGCCTTTGCCACATAATCTTCGCTTCCCAGAAAGCCTGCTGCAATCAGCACGACGTCTGCATCCAGGGTAAACTCGCTTCCCTCTGCCGGAACCATCATTCTGCGTCCCGTTTTTTCGTCCGTACGGCTCTCCAGCTTACAGCAGACAGCTTTTTTCAGATTGCCCGCTTTGTCTCCGATAAATTCCTTTACTGTCGTTGTATAGATTCTCGGATCTGAGCCAAAAACTGCGATGGCTTCTTCCTGTCCGTAATCTGTCTTGCTTACCTTCGGCCATTCGGGCCATGGATTGTCCTCGGCTCTTGTATCCGGAGCCTTCGGCATCATCTCAAGCTGCACAACAGATTTCGCGCCAAGACGTATGGCCGTTCCCACACAGTCATTTCCCGTATCTCCTCCGCCGATTACCAGAACGTTTTTCCCTTTTACAGAAACAAACTTTTTATCAGCAAAGTCAGAATCCAGAAGACTCTTTGTCACGCCATGGAGAAAATCTACCGCAAAATGAATTCCTTTCAAATCCCGTCCGGGAACTTTAATGTCTCTTGGATTGGAAGCTCCGCAGGCCAGAATCACCCGATCATATTCCTTCAGAATCATAGATGCCTTCATATCTTTTCCCACATCGGCATTTACGACAAATTCCACGCCCTCTGCTTTCATCATATCAATCTTTCTGTCGATGATATGCTTCTCCAGCTTCATATTGGGAATGCCATAGCGCAGAAGACCTCCTACCCTGTCAAAACGCTCAAATACCGTCACAGAATGCCCCCTGCGGTTCAGCTGATCAGCCGCCGCAAGGCCTGCCGGACCGCTTCCAATCACGGCAATTTTCTTTCCCGTCCTGTTCTTCGGCGGCTCAGGAACGGCATATCCCTCTTTATATGCATTTTCTATGATAGCAAGCTCGTTACTCTTCGTTGCCACCGGATCGCCGTTCAGACCGCAGGTACATGCCTTTTCACAGAGAGCCGGACATACCCTGCCCGTAAATTCCGGAAAACTGCTTGTTCTTTTCAGTCTCTTATACGCCTGTTCCCAATTTCCCATATAGAGAAGATCATTCCACTCCGGAATCAGATTGCGCAGCGGACAGCCCGAAGCCATTCCTCCGATCATCATGCCTGACTGGCAGAACGGAACGCCGCAGGACATGCAGCGCGCTCCCTGACGTTCCTGCTCTTTTTTTGTCAGAGGGGTGTGGAATTCATTAAAATGTCTGATTCTTTCTTTTGGAGACTGAGCCTTTTCATCTGCTCTGTTATACTCCATAAATCCTGTTGGTTTTCCCATATTCTTCTCCCCTCCTTACTTTTTCTGATTTGCGTAAAACGCCTCGATCTGAGCCTGTTCGCTGCTGAGTCCCTTTTCCTCCATCTGCACAATCGCCATCAGCATTCTGTGGTAGTCGTAGGGAATGATCTTTTTAAACTTCGGCAGATATGTTCCAAAGTCACGCAGAATTTCCTTGCCCTTTACCGAATTGGTATAAGCCACATGATTCTCTATCATTTCCTTAAGCTCGCGCACATCATATTTGTCCGTCAGCTCTTCAATCAGAACCATGTCTTTGTTAAGCTTTGTATAAAGATCCCTGTCTTCATCAAGCACATAAGCAATTCCGCCGCTCATTCCCGCCGCAAAGTTCTTTCCTGTTTTTCCGAGAACAGCCACTCTTCCGCCTGTCATATATTCGCAGCCATGATCTCCTACGCCTTCTACTACGGCTGTCGCACCGGAATTTCTCACACAGAAGCGTTCTCCGGCTACGCCGTTAATATAGGCTTTTCCGCTTGTTGCTCCATAAAGAGCCACATTTCCGATAATAATATTTTCATCCTGACGGAAATGCACGCCTCTCGGCGGATAGACTATCAGCTTGCCGCCGGAAAGCCCTTTTCCGAAATAATCGTTGCTGTCGCCTTCCAGCTCAAGCGTCAGCCCCTTCGGGATAAACGCTCCAAAACTCTGACCTCCGGAACCCTTACACTTTACTGTAAAGGTATCTTCCTCAAGTCCTTCCGGACAGCGCCTTGTAATTTCCGAACCGAACATCGTGCCGAAGGAACGATCTGTATTTCCCACGTCAAGCTCTATGCTGCGCCGGCTTCCTGTCTCCAGAGCCGGAAGAAGCTTTTTACAGAGTACCTTTTCGTCAAGCGTCTTTTCCAGCTCAAAATTGTATACCTGTCCGGGGTCAAAGGTTACTTTCTTCCCTTTTCCGGCATAAGGATTGTCAAGAATTGCGGACAGATCGATTCTGGCTGCCCGTCCCTCAAGGTTATCTCTGACCTTCAGAAGATCAGAGCGTCCCACAAGCTCGTCCACCGTACGCACGCCAAGCTTTGCCATATACTCTCTGAGTTCCTGCGCAATAAACCGCATGAAATTTATTACATACTCCGGCTTTCCGCGGAACCGCTTTCTAAGCTCCGGATTCTGTGTTGCCACGCCTACGGGACAGGTGTCAAGATTGCATACACGCATCATCACACAACCCATAGTTACAAGGGGAGCCGTAGCAAAACCAAATTCTTCTGCTCCGAGCATCGCCGCTATTGCCACATCTTCGCCCGTCATAAGCTTTCCATCCGTCTCAATACGAACACGCCCGCGAAGACCGTTCATAATCAATGTCTGATGAGTCTCTGCCACTCCCAGCTCCCAGGGAAGCCCCGCATTATGAATCGAGCTTCTGGACGCCGCGCCGGTTCCTCCGTCATATCCGGAAATCAGGATGACCTGCGCTCCCGCTTTTGCCACTCCTGCCGCGATGGTGCCTACGCCCGCCTCAGATACAAGCTTTACAGAAATACGCGCGTCCTTATTTGCATTTTTCAAATCATAAATAAGCTGCGCCAAATCCTCGATCGAGTAAATATCATGATGCGGCGGCGGAGAAATCAACCCTACTCCCGGCGTTGAATGGCGCGTCTTTGCCACCCATGGATAAACCTTTCCGCCCGGAAGATGACCTCCCTCGCCGGGCTTCGCGCCCTGAGCCATCTTAATCTGGATCTCCTGCGCGCTTACGAGATAGCGTGACGTCACGCCGAAACGTCCGGACGCAACCTGTTTAATAGCAGAACATTTGTTGAGACCATCCGGACCGATCTCCAGACGCTCCAGACTTTCTCCTCCTTCTCCGGAATTGGACTTTCCGTGCAGCGTATTCATCGCAACTGCCAGACACTCATGCGCCTCCTGGGAAATGGAACCATAAGACATCGCTCCTGTCTTAAACCGCGTCACAATCGAATCTACGCTTTCAACCTCCTCAATCGGCACTCCTTTTTTCGGATAGTTGAAATCCAGAAGACGGCGCAGATATCCCCTGTTGCTTTCGCCGTTTATCAACTCTGAGTATTCCTTAAACATCTTGTAATCGCCGCGTCTTGTTGACTCCTGCAGAAGGTGAATCGTCTGCGGATTGTAAAGATGCTGTTCGCCGCCGCTTCTGCTCTCATGGCGGCCTACGCTCTCAAGCGTCAGATCCACCTGAAGTCCCAGCGGATCGAAGGCTGCCGAGTGAAGCTCGTCCGCCTGACGCGCTATGTCGTCAAGAGTAATTCCGCCTATACGGCTGACAGTCTCTGTAAAATATTTATCGACTACCTTCTTATCTATTCCGACCGCCTCAAAAATCTTGGAACCCTGATAGGACTGAATGGTAGAAATTCCCATCTTGGAAGCTATTTTGACAATACCGTGGATAACGGCGTTATTGTAATCGTCCACCGCCGCATAATAATCCTTATTCAGCAAATGAGACGCAACCAGCTCTCGAATCGTTTCCTGCGCAAGATAAGGATTAATCGCACAGGCTCCGTATCCAAGAAGCGTCGCAAAATGGTGTACCTCACGCGGTTCTCCGCTCTCCAGAATCAGGGCTACACCCGTACGCTTCTTTGTCGTAACAAGATGCTGATTCAATCCCGACACAGCCAGAAGCGAGGGAATCGCCACATGATTCTCATCGACGCCCCGGTCGGAAATAATCAGAATATTAGCTCCCTCCCTGTAGGCGCGGTCCGCATCCACATAAAGGCGCTCCATAGCCTTCTTCAGACTTGTATTTTTATAATAGGTAATCGGAAGAACCTCTACCTTAAAACCAGGCGCTTTTATATGTTTTATCTTCAGAATATCTGTATTTGTCAGGATCGGATTATTAATACGAAGCAGACGACAGTTCTCCGGCGTCTCTTCCAGCACGTTTCCTGATTTTCCCACATAGACAGCAGAGGAAGTCACAATCTCCTCACGAATCGCGTCGATAGGCGGATTGGTCACCTGCGCAAATCTCTGCTTAAAATAATTGAAAAGCGGCGGATGCTCGTTAGAAAGAGCCGCAAGCGGCGTATCTACTCCCATCGCTCCGATTCCTTCCGCGCCATTGCGCGCCATCTGCAGAATCGAGGTTCTGTATTCCTCATAATTGTAACCGAAGGATTTCTGAAGTCTTCTGCGCTCATCTGCCGTAAACTCCGGCACACGCTCGTTGGGTATTTTCAGATCCTTAAGTCGAATCAGATTGCGATCAAGCCATTCTCCGTACGGCTGTGCAGACGCATACTTCTCCTTAAGTGTCTCATCGTCTACAACCTCGCCCTTTACCATATCTACCAGAAGCATTTTACCCGGATGCAGGCGCTCCTTCACAAGAATCTTCGTCGGATCGATATCAAGGACTCCCACCTCAGAAGAAAGAATCAGCGTATCATCCTCCGTAATATAATAGCGGGACGGACGCAGTCCATTCCTGTCAAGCACAGCCCCCATCACGTCTCCGTCACTGAAAAGAATAGATGCAGGACCATCCCATGGTTCCATCATCGTCGCATAATATTCATAGAAGTCCTTCTTTTTCTGGGACATGGCGCGGTTATTTTCCCATGGCTCCGGAATCGTGATCATCACGGCAAGCGGAAGCTCCATACCGCTCATCATCAGAAATTCCAGCGTATTATCAAACATCGCAGAGTCCGAACCGGATGCGTTGACTACAGGCAGAACCTTATTCAGGTCTTTTCTCAGATAACGCGACTCCATCGTCTCTTCACGCGCAAGCATCTTGTCTGCGTTACCCTGGATCGTATTAATTTCTCCGTTATGCACAATCACCCTGTTGGGATGCGCGCGCTCCCAGCTGGGATTCGTGTTCGTGCTGAATCGGGAATGTACGAGCGCTACGGCTGACTCATAATTCTCGTTCTGCAGATCCACAAAGAAGGACCGGAGCTGATTTACGAGAAACATTCCCTTATATACGATCGTCCTGCTGGAAAGCGATACGACATAAGTATTATCATTGGACTGCTCAAAGGTCCGGCGGGCAACGTAAAGCTTTCTGTCAAAGTCCAGTCCCTTTTTTACTTCTTCCGGACGTCTGATAAATCCCTGCATAATGCACGGCATCTTCTCAAGCGCTTTGCTTCCAAGAACAGACGGAACGGTCGGAACTTCTCTCCATCCAAGAAACTCCATTCCCTCTTTCTCTACGATTATTTCAAACATCTTGCGCGCCTGATTTCTCTTCAGTTCATCCTGTGGGAAAAAGAACATACCAATTCCGTAATCCCGCTCAGCACCTAAAAAGACGCCGAGAGGCTTAACAGCTTCGGAGAAAAACTTATGTGAAATCTGCAATAAAATTCCAACTCCGTCTCCTGTCTTGCCTTCGGCGTCTTTGCCTGCTCTGTGCTCCAGGTTCTCTACAATTTTCAGTGCATTCTCCACTGTCGCGTGGCTTTTTACACCCCTGATGTTAACTACCGCTCCGATACCACAGTTATCGTGTTCAAACCGCGGGTCATACAATCCGTTTTTCTGCTGGCTCATAGAATCCCTCCAGTATTCCTATATTTCAATTGACACTCTGTCCGGATATCCCGGCTGATATCTGTACTATACACCGAATCATTCATCCTGTAAAGATAAACTTTCCCTGAATTTGTCAGATAATATGTGAATTATAGGTATGTAAAGAGAATTGTCTATTCTATTTACGTTGTTTCTTCCGATTATTCTCCGTATTTTAAACAATATTTACCTCTTCTTCCAGCTTTTCATCCGGATTTTTTTCCAGAAAAACGCGGACAAAAGCAGGCAGACAGCAGTTGTCAGAAAATATATTGGAAGAGAATCATAAAGGCCGTCAAAAATCCCTGTCCTCTCCAGAAAAATTGAGGAAGCATTGGCTGTCATATGCGCCGCGACAGCCGGAACAAGCGAATCAGATACCTCGTAGACCCAGATAAAAAAGAGACCCGTAAAAAATGCATAGATTCCCTGAACTACATTCCCATGAAACAGAGCAAAGAGAAAAGCCCCTGCTATAAACGCGTATCTTTTGTCCGGAAGAAAACGCCTGAGCCTCCTGTAAAGGATTCCCCGCATCAGAAGCTCTTCCAGAATCGGAGCTGTTATCACGCTCGCCATAACCTGCGAGACAAGACTGCAGCTGTAAATCTCTCCTGACGCAGTCTCATATCCCGGAAACAGACGGGGAAGAGGCGTAAGCCCCAGAAATCCATTGACGCCTCTGGAGAAAAAGAAACTGGTCAGAACTACCAGCAAAAGCAGCCTTGTATTCCATTTCTTTTTCCACGGAAGCTTCTCTCCCCTCTCCCTTCGATACATCAGCCCAAAAACAGGAATCTGAAGTGCATTCGTCAGCGTCAGCAGCCACATAGCCGCTGACGCGTCGGAAAACGCCGGTATTATCATCTGAAGAAGTCCCGTAATGCTCATAGAAAGCAGAAAATATAAAATTACGGGAAACACAAGACTTCCTGTCATTTCTTCGTTTCTCCCTGTTCTGCGTCGGAAGACAGTTCCTTCACATAAATTCCTGCATTTCTTCCTGCATCTTCTCCAATAAGATTCAGTCCTGTCTGCGTAAAGTGACCTCCTCCTTCATCCTTGGCGTCTGCGCCAAGCTCTGCCGGAAGCTCTGATACAAGAACGAAATCCTCTGATTCTCCGCAAAGTTCCGTCTGCGCCCGCATAATCTCTCCGTTTTTCTCCGGATCCTGCAAATCCGGTCCCAGTTCAATCAGGAAGCAGGCTTCCGTTCCCTGTTCCTTCATATACGCAAACAGCTCCTGAAGCCCTGCCTTATATTCGTCCGCCGTCGTCTCAAGATTCGCGTCCGCTTCCCCCTGAAACCACAGCATATAAGTATGACGAATACGTATCTTCTCTTTCTTCATCGCCTTCTTCGCCGCCTGAAGACGGTCAGCCGCCTCTTCTTTTAAGCCCTTATGAAGCCATCCGTTCAGAGAGGAGCTTCCTCTGGAAGCCGAAACAGCAACAACCGGTGTCTTCGTTTCTTCATAATAGGCGTTTACAAAAGAAGTTGCCAGGGTTCCCTTTCTTTCCAGGATCTCCGTATCGTCAATAGCTCCTCTGTTCTCTTTTTCCCCAAACGGCTCCTGAAGAACATGAAGCGTATCGGGATCCGTTACTGCCCGGTACTCGTAGCCTGCTCCTTCGGTAAGCTCCGGCGCCTGTGCTGCGTCTCCGCCCGCCCCGCTTATATTACTCTGTCCCATAAATATAATCAGATCCATTGTTTTCCATGATTTCTGCCAGAGATTCAGCCCTGCAATCAAAAGACAGCAGAGCGCGCTCCCCAAAATAATGATTTTTTTGTTATGTGGCATATTCATACTTTTCTTTCCTCTCTCTGACGCCATAAAATTAGTTCACTTTCTTTAAAAGGCGCCTTTATCACTATTTGTTCATTTTATCACACTTCTTACAGAAAGTCACCCTTCCCCCGCCTAGCAATCGAGATGCACGTAACTATTCAGCCATGCGGCTGAGAAGGGCAAAAACTCGGCGCAAGCTGGCTTGCAGAGAGGTTTTGTCATTCTCAGACATAGGGCGCTTAGCCCAAATCGAGGATTTAGCCGCGTATGCGGCGGTGAGCAGCGTTAGCTGCGCAAATCCGAGATGCATGGCTGAATCGTTACGAATACACACCCATACTTGACAATCGAAATATATCAGGGTATACTCCAGTTAATCACATAGCGTTTATGCTAGGGGTGCCTAAGGCTGAGAAAACACTGGTTGTGTTGACCCTCATTACTTGAACCGGATAATACTGGCGTAAGGAAGCAGCTTCAGTATCCCCTCCTGTGAAAATTTATTTACCAAGGAGGATTTTTTTATGTCACTTTTTGTAACAAAAATCACAGATGAATACAGAGTATCCTACTCCTTAACAGGACTGGGCTACGGCGGACTGATCGCTCTTATGCTTCTCCTTCTGCTGCTTGCCTGCTATCTCTCCGGAGAGAAAAAGCAGATCCGTACAAAGCATCTCGTTTTTGCAGCCGTAGCCATGGCCCTCGGTATGGTTACCTCTTTTCTGAAAATTTTTGAAGCTCCTATGGGCGGATCTGTAACGCTGTTCTCCATGCTTTTTATCTGCTGCATCGGCTACTGGTACGGACTTCGCACTGGATTAATGACAGGTATTGCATACGGCCTTTTACAGCTTATCTCCGATCCGTATATCATCAGCCTTCCTCAGATGATCACAGACTATCTGCTCGCCTTCGGCGCTCTTGGCCTTTCCGGACTCTTCTGTAATAAGAAGCATGGTCTTATCAAAGGCTATATCGCCGGAGTACTGGGACGATACTTCTTCGCTTTTCTGTCCGGTCTCATCTTCTTCGCTTCTTACGCTGAAGGAAGCGGTATGAGCGCTCCCGTATACTCTCTGGCATACAACGGAGCTTATCTTGGCTGCGAGGCAGCGATGACTCTTGTAGTTCTTGCAATTCCAGCCGTAAACAAAGCATTCGCACGCGTAAAAGAAATGGCTGTCAACTAAAAATCAGTAAGGAGCGGGCACATGGCGTCTGGCGTCATTGTGACCCGTTCTTTTTTTCTGCCGCTCTGCCGCTCTTTTTTCTTCTTATAAAACCTGCCCCTCCTGCCGTTGTTAAAAGAAGTGTCATCATCCATATCCCAAGCCCCTTTTTATTCAGAAGTATCTGAAGCAGAGGATTCAGCGTCACAAGGAAAGGAATCGTCTCTGTCCCGGCGCTGTGTCCTGCCGCGTCGCACGCCTGTACCTTCAGTTCCTGCCAGTGTCCTGCGCTCCTTGCCTCCAGTACAATTCTTCCTCCCATATCCTCCAGTTCCTGCTCCCGATAGATTTTCTCTTTTCCATCTATGGAAACGCTTACTTCCTTCAGGCAGAGATTATCCTGCACATCAAGAATTATCTTTTTCTTCTTTTCTCTGTACTGCCCGTTCTCCTCTATTCCGGACAACAGAATCTCAGGAGGCGTCTTATCTACTGCAAATGTAATCCTCTTTCCTTTTGCATCGTTATCCGAAGAATTTCCTGCCCTGTCCTCTGAATAAAGCGTCAGGATATAGACTCCCTCCTCCTGGAAATTCTTCCTTCCTATCGTATAGGTATACTGCTTCCAGCCCGATTCCGAGTTTTCTGTCCGCACAGTGTAATCCCTGTCTTCCTTCAGAGTTTCCAGCTTTCCGTCTCTGCTGCATGTAATTTCGCGAAATTCCAGCGTGTCGACGTTTGTCTCCGTTACAACAATATCCTGTTCCCTGTCTGTATAATAGCTTCCATTCTTCCCTGCAAGAGCCTCTGACAAAGCGTCAAACGTATAGACAGATCCGAATCTGTTGACAGAAAAGCTTATACTGGTCCGGCTTACATTCCCTGCCAAATCCCGGACTTCCGCTTCCAGCATATACAAATCATCGACAAACGGAAGATGCGGAAAGTCCTCATATAAGATTTCCGCGCCGTCTTCCAGACGGTTCTCCCTGCTTTTCAGCTGCGGCTTCCCGTTTCTTCCGCCCCAAAGCCTGACTTCCTTTCCGATCCGATCCGGATTCTCATCATGCCAGCGGATCACAGGACATACCTCTCCTTTGTTGGCTGTCTGATCCCCGACTCCTGCAATCTCCAGCTGCGGCGGCGTCTCATCTATCACAAACTCCTTACTGTCATAAGCCGGAAGAGAATTTCCTGCCAAATCCGTTCCTTCTATCTCAAGCCGAAATCTTCCCTCCTCCCGAAATGCAATCCGCGTCCTGTAGACATCCTCCTTCTTCTCCCAGACTGTCTGCAGTTCTCTTTTCTCCTTCTTTTCGTCCTTTCCTTCCTCTGCATGAATGCGCGGCTCTCTGAAATTATGCTCGTTTACCTCGATTACAGCCGTTCTCTCTGCTGCAAAATAGTGTTCATTCTCTGCTTTTCCGCCTTCCCATACGACGCTTAGTTCCGGCGGCGTCCTGTCGATTGTAAACGAATCTGTCCTGTCATAGACTGCCCTGTTTCCTGCCAGATCCTGAAAAGCAGCCGTAAAAGTATAATCTCCGTCTTCTGCAAAAAGCACACGGCATACATGTTTTGTATCATCTCCGCTTCCCGAGGAACTCCACTCCCCAATCTGCGGCATCTTCCCTTCTGTATTTGTAATATGAAACTCCACATCCTCCTCTCTGAAATTTCTCTCACGGATCGTAACGACAGCCGTCCTCTCTCCGGCGCAGTATCTTCCCTCTGTAAGCGCCTCTCCTTCATATTCCACCGTAATCTCCGGCACGGTAACGTCGATATGAACGTACTGCTCCACAAATCCCGTATGACCTGCATGATCTGTATAAAAAGCCTTCACTGCTGTACCGTTCTCATTATTTTCCTGTGCAGGAAGAACAAACTCCTCCGAAATCTCCCAGAGAGGATCTCTAAACGGCTTCCCCTCCAAATCGCTTCCCGCCTCCTTCGCATAATCCTTTTCCATGCGAAACGTTCTTCCCCCTTCATACCGCACATTTCTAATCCCCGACCAGGCGTCTGCAAGACTGATTCGGAAACGGACATCCCCTCTGTAATATGCCGTCCCATCTACAACTCTTCCCGGCTCCGTCTCTGCCGTAATCTCTGCTTTTCCTGTCTGTCCGTGCTTCTCTTCACTCTCCACCGCGCAGCTTCGAGTCAATATAGAACAGTTTCCCGCCCAGTCATACAACTCCGCCTGAAGAATGCCTCTGAAATCAGGCGCCGTCTCCGGCAACTTTTCCTGAAAGCTTCCCTTTCCCGTCTCTTCTTCATCAAAAAAATGAAGCCTCTCTTTTACTGTTCCATCCTCCGCTTTCGTCCGAAAACGCGCCATACGAAGCCCTGCTGTCCCGTCTTCCGCTTCCACCGTCACCGTAATCCCCGTTTTAGAAAAAAGCCATCCGTAAGGCGCATAATTTACAGTCTCCGCCTCCGGACAGGTAAGAGCAAGCTTTTCCGGGACCGTTTTATCCACTGTCACACAGGCTTCAAAGCTCTCTGCCGGACCCTGAGCTTCTTCTTCCTCCGCCCACTCAGCCTTATTTCCTGCCAAATCCGTAAAGCTGCCCGCCGGAATCCGGTAATTGGCTTCTGTATCAAGAGGAAGCTGTACCGCAAAAACTCCTTTTACGACCTTTCCCTTATCAAGTCCTTCAAGATAAGAAAAGAAAGCAGTATCTTCACGCAAATCTTTTCCCGCACTGTCCGCCGCCGTAAAGCGCGCCAGCGCCCCGTAAAGCTCCCGCACACGAAAGTTTTCATCCTCTACAGTAAGCTTTAATACCGTATCCTTCCCAAAATACAGCCGGTTTCCCTGCCGCTGTACAGGTCTGTCTCCATAGCTTAAAGAAAGACGCGGAGCCGTCCTGTCTATAACAAGAAGAGGGCTTTCATATCCTTCTTCCTTATCTGAATCTGTCTTCTCTCCTTCCACTACCTTCACAGAGTTTCCTGCCGCATCTCTGCAAAAAATCCGCAGCCTTCTTCCGCCTTCCCCCGTTATCCTCAAGCTCCCCTTAAAGCTGCCCTCACCCGTCTTCTCCCACCGGATATCTCTGGTAACCTCCTGCACCGATATCTCCTTGTCCCTGTCTTTCTCTTCCCATATCAGCTCCGCTCTCAGTCCTTCCGAAACTGTCCCCTGCATCTCTTCCGTTTCAAGATAAAGATCCTGAATGGTAAATACTGCCTCGATATCTTCCTTATAATAAGACGTATATCCCACCGCCGGACGCTTTCCCGTCTCATGTTCCCTTCCGTCCCTAATCGTTCGCACTGCTTCCGGATAAGCAACAGAAAACTCCGGCTGCTTCGCATCAAGTACAAAGGCGCTGCTTTTATAACTGCCTCCTTCCTCTGTCTCCTCCAGCAATCCTCCGGAGGTTTTGTCCTCTCTCTCATCCTTCATCGAATGACCTGCCGCGTCCCTGTAAGTCACCCCGAGCCGGTAAGAAGCTTCTTTTCCCTCCTCTGCGTCAAAAGAACAGACTGCCATATGAAAATTTCCTTCATTCTTCCATCTGACTGCCGCGTCGTCTCCCCTGAGCGCTCTGACCGCTTCCTGCTTTCCTGTCTCCCACAGAAAAATCCGCACCTCTTCCCTGTTCCAGAATTCTTCTGAATCGTCTATCGTAAATACAGCTTTCACGTCTGCTTCCGCCCTGTTCTCATACACAGGCAGCCTGTCCTCCGTTGTCTTTACAAAGGCGTTTACCTTTCCTTCCATCCGATAAACTGTAAGCCCCGGCGCTTCGGCGTCAAGAACAAGCTCTCTGCTCCTGAAGCTTCCTTCCTGCGCATCCTCCTCTTCCAGCAAAAGCGAGTCCTCTGCTGTCTCCAGCTGGTTGCCTGAAACATCTGTGTAAGACGCGCAGACTCTGTATACCGTCTCTTTGTTTTCTTCATAAGGAAGCTCCGCCCAGACTGAAATTTCTCCGTCCTGAAATTCTCCCCATCGAATCAATGCCTCTGTTTCTTCCAAAGAGAGCAGGCTTTCATCCTTCCAAATGCTAATCTGGGGCTTTACAGGCTTTCCGTCCTGATCCGTCTGCTTTTCATAAAAGTCTTCTGCAAAAGTCATCTGCACAACTTCCTTCTGTCCGCCTTCTCCTGCGAAGAAAATCCACCCCTTTTCTTCTTTTCCTCCACGCCCTGTCTTCACGCTGATTTCAGGCGGCTGCCTGTCCTTTTTAAATTCTTTTGTGATACCGTCTTTTTCCGGACAGATAAGTTCTCCGTTCCGGAGCCGGAACTGATACGCCCCCTCATAGCAGACATCTGTCTCTGTAAAAGTAAAGACCTTTCCCGATTCCTCTGCCTGCATGGGCGTCCATTCCTCTTCCTCCCTTTTCCTGCACTCTGCGATCCAGCCTTCCTCAATCTCTTCTGAAACCGTCAGTGTAAACGTCGTATCCTCCCTGACCCAGCCTGCCGGATTCGCTTCCCGATCCGAAACGACAGAAAAAGGAACTTCCTCTGCCTCCGCCTTCAGGGACAGAACAGCCGCGCACAAAAAGACTGCCGGAAGACTCTTCCTTGCTTTCCTGAAAACCGCTTCCTTCTTCTCTTTCGTTAAAAGTTCTGTCTTTTCCTCCTCGCCATCCTCTTTCGCCGCAGTCTCCTCCAGCCTTCGTATCTCCCTTTTTGCCCTGCGTACGCTCAGACTCCGCCATACGTTTCTGATATCCAGTCTGAAATACAGCACGGCTGCTGCTGTCAGAAAAAGCACCGTTCCAGCCGCGCACAGCAAAGACAGCCTGTGATACCTTGCCATCTTTTCCACAATTCCTCCCATTTTCCTCCTCCTTATTCACATGCCGACCGCAGAATACGCTCCGCCTGTTCCACTGCTTCCCTGAGCTTTTCCGCTTCTTCTCTGACTGCGTCATCCCGTATCCGGAACCCGTGCGCCAGCCGCTGCCTGATATTCTGAAGCTGCGCCTCCATCTCTTCACGCGTCACGCCGTCCTCCAGAAAGTCGGATGCTCTTGTGACAATCTGTGCTGTCAGTTCCCCGTACATCACAAGAGCCGTTCTTTCATTATCTTCTGCCGCAAGATCGCCGGCTGAAAGCGCCGTAAGATCCTCCCAGTAATCTCTGTAAGATACAGTCGCGTCCCCGGCTTCATCTATTCTTCCAATCTTTGCATAGTAAGAAGAAATAAGATACAGACGCTGTGCCCTCTTTCTCTTCTTTTCATCAAGATCCTCCGAACGCGAGGCGGACTCAAAGTAACCGCGGGCATTTCTTTTATTGCTCTTCTCCTCAAACTTATAAAAATAGGCGATGCCTGCCTCGTAGGAAAAGGCGGCGTATCCCTTCTCATTTCTTCTGAACACCGCTTCATTCGTTTCCTCCCCCTTATCGCAGCGTATCAGAATCTCACGAAGAAACCTGCTCTCTTCTTCCGTGAAAATACCGTCATCAAGAAAGCCGTCCCGAAGAAGTGCAAGGTATGCTTCCTCCCTTTCAGGATCAAGAGCCGCTGCTTTCTTAAGATTCTCCAGTTCTTCCTCCTTATCCGCCGCGTGCTGCGCGGCAAACAGGAAAGCCTCATAGCTGCTTCTTCGCACATGCGTCTCCATTCCTGCAAAGATTCCTGCCGCCGCCCCGCACAGAAGAGCGGCGGTAAAAATGAGACAAAAGAGACGGATTCTTCTTTTAAACTTCCTCCTGCACTCCTCATCCTGTTCTCTACAATGCTCCAGCGCATAGCGCAGGGCTGCACAGGAAGGGTATCTCTCCCTCTTTTCCGTCCTCGTACAGGTAAGAATCACCTGTTCCAGCCCTCCTGAAATCTCGGGACAAAGATTTCTGACCGGCTGAAGCCTGTATGGCTCTTCTCCTGTCAAAAGCTGAAACAGCATCGCACCCAGACAATAAATATCTGTTCTCTCATCACTCTGCTCTCCTGCCATATACTGCTCAGGCGCCGCATATCCTCTCGTACCAAGGGCTACCGTATCGCCCGTATTCTTCAGGCTGTACTCTCTGGCAGCGCCAAGATCAAGAAGCATAATTCTCCCGTCCGGACGCAGCATCACATTGGAGGGCTTCATATCCCGGTAAATCACAGGCGGCGTCTGCGCATGAAGATAGGACAAAACGCTGCAAAGCTGTACCGCCCAATCCACCACGTCTTCCTCTTCCTGCCTCCCATATTCCCGAAGCAGACTCTCCAGCGTTCTTCCTTCTATGTAATCCATAACAATCAGAAGACTGCCTCTTCTTTCAATCACATCTGCAATCCCCGGAAGATGCGGATTCCTGAGCTTCTTCATCAGATCAATCTCTTTCCTGTCTGCCTCAAAACCACAAAAATCATCTTTTACAATCTCCTTTACTGCCCATGGCTTATTCGCGCTTTCATTGACAGCCAGATAGACGACGCTCATTCCGCCTCTCCCGATCACATTCAGGATCTTGTATTTTCCTCCTACGACAGAGCCGATCTCAAGCATTACGTTCTCCTCCTTCGGACGCAGAGAAACAGACTCTTCTCCTATTTTCTCTTTTTACATTTTTCTTTTTACATTTCTCTTTTTATATTTTCTCTTTTAGCTTTTTCAACTTTTCTTTGTTTTTCTCTTTTGGAAATACGGGCGATACGCCCCGGATGCTTCTCCGCCGAACGGCGGAGGAACCAGTAAGATTATTTTAGCACATAATTTTCCATTTTTCAACAATTTTTAAGTAAATTCGTAATGACAAGAACGAAGAACTAAAGTATAATAGATATATCATTAGATTATAAAAACTAATTTTCAGGTGATTCTGTGAAGGGCTTTGTAAAGGAAGTTTCTTTTCTGATTCTGCAGCTGCTGCTTTTTTATGCGCTTCCTCTGTTTACCGGACCTACGGATGTTATGGGAATGGTTGTTCTGATGCTTTTGGGAACGTTTCTTCTGTCTGTCCTGACAGGCTGTCTGTCGGATAAAAAAGT
>CAUWNO010000034.1:0-18360 GCA_963559965.1 uncultured Lachnospiraceae bacterium
ACTACGCCACTATCGCATCTTTTGTTGTGTGCTGTTGTGTACCAGCGACATGTTGTATAATACATGAAATTGATCTATTTGTCAACACTTTTTCAAAAAAATATTTAAAAAATTTTCCGGGAAGAAATGTAAGAAAAGTTTCCGGTTTTTCTGTATGGATGGAATCCTTTTTCCTGCTTGTAAATCGCGCTGTATTTTTTTATAATAAGGAGAACAGGAACGGCTGGAAGGGCGTTCGGGAAAGGAAGGGTACCGGGCATGAGCTATGCAGATCAGATATTTAAAGATATGTGCAGAGAGATTATAGAACAGGGGACAAGCACGGAGGGAGAAAAGGTCCGCCCGAAATGGCAGGATGGAAGCTATGCTTATACGATCAAGAAATTCGGCGTTGTGAACCGTTATGATTTGTCGAAGGAATTTCCGGCGCTGACGCTGCGCAGAACGGGGCTTAAGAGCTGTATGGACGAGATTCTCTGGATTTACCAGAAGAAATCCAATAATATTCATGACCTGAACAGCCATATCTGGGATGAGTGGGCGGATGAGACAGGCTCTATCGGCAAGGCATACGGCTATCAGATAGGGGTGAAAAGCCATTACAAAGAGGGCGACATGGATCAGATGGACCGCGTACTTTTTGATCTCCGGGAAAATCCCTACAGCCGCAGGATTATGACGAACACCTATGTTTTCTCAGATTTGTCTGAAATGCACCTTTATCCGTGCGCTTACAGCGTTACCTATAATGTGACGAAGAAGAAAGGGGAAGAGAAGCTGGTTCTGAACATGGTGCTCAATCAGCGTTCCCAGGACGTTCTGGCAGCTAACAACTGGAATGTATGCCAGTATGCGATTCTCCTGATGATGGTGGCGCAGTCCTGCGGTATGGTTCCGGGAGAACTGGTGCATGTGATTGCGGACGCGCATATTTACGACAGACACGTTGATATCGTGAAGGAGCTGATAGAGCGTCCGGCTTATCCGGCGCCGAAGGTGTCTCTGAATCCGGAGGTTACGGATTTCTATGCGTTTACTACGGACGATTTGCTGGTAGAGGATTATGTGACGGGACCGCAGATTAAGGATATCCCGATTGCAGTATAAAAAAGGAGGAAAAGAAGGATGAATCTGATTGTAAATGTGGATAAAAACTGGGCTATCGGTCATAAGGGAAAACTTCTTGTGAGTATCCCGGAGGATATGAAATTTTTCCGCACGGAGACGACGGGAAAGGTCGTGGTGCTTGGAAGAAAAACGCTTGCAACCTTTCCGGGCGGTCTGCCTCTGAAGAACAGGACGAATATCATTTTGACGAAAAACCCGGACTATTCTGTGAAGGGAGCTATTGTATGTCATTCCGTAGAGGAAGCTCTGGAGGAATTGAAGGCTTTCGCTTCGGAGGATATTTATATTATTGGAGGAGACACGATTTACAGGCAGTTTCTTCCGTACTGCGACGTAGCTCATGTGACGCGGACAGATCATGTATATGAGGCGGATGCATGGTTTCCGAACCTTGACGAAGACCCGCAGTGGGAGATGACGGGACAGAGCGAGGAGAAGACGTATTTTGATCTGGAGTTTACGTTCTGCCGTTATGAAAGGAAAAAAGAGGGACAGAGTCCGGAATAGGAAATCTTGGATTTCTGATTGCGGTCTGAAACAAAGTGATCTATAATAAGGAAAACTGTTCAGCCATGTGAAGATTCAGACGGGAGGAGTAAGGTTATGGAAAAGAAAAATATTGACTGGTCAAATATTGGTTTTGGGTACATACAGACTGAAAGCCGGTATGTGGCAAATTATAAAAATGGAGCCTGGGACGAGGGCGGTCTGACAGAGGATGCCAATGTGGTGCTGAATGAGTGCGCCGGAGTCCTGCAGTATGCGCAGAGTGTTTTTGAAGGTCTGAAGGCATATACGACGGAAGACGGACGTATCGTGACCTTCCGTCCGGATCTGAATGGCGAGAGAATGGAGGATTCGGCGAGACGTCTTGAGATGCCTGTATTTCCGAAGGAGCGTTTCATAGACGCGGTGATGCAGGTGGTAAAGGCAAATGCAGCATACGTTCCGCCTTACGGAACGGGAGCAACCCTTTATCTGCGCCCCTATCTTTTCGGAACGAATCCTGTAATCGGAGTCAAGCCGGCTGACGAGTATCAGTTCCGTGTGTTCTGTACTCCGGTTGGACCGTACTTTAAGGGCGGAGTCAGACCGCTGACTCTCTGTGTCAGCGATTTTGACCGCGCGGCTCCTCATGGAACGGGACATGTTAAGGCAGGACTGAATTATGCCATGAGTATGCACGCGATTATGACAGCTCACGCGGCAGGTTATGATGAGAATATGTATCTTGACGCAGCCACAAGAACGAATGTGGAGGAGACAGGAGGAGCGAACTTCCTCTTTGTGACAAAGGATCAGAAGGTGGTAACGCCGAAGTCCGGAAGTATTCTTCCGTCTATTACGCGCCGTTCTCTTCTGTATGTGGCTAAGGAATACCTGGGACTTGAGGTAGAGGAAAGAGAGATTCCCCTTTCCGAGGTTTCAGAGTTTGCAGAGTGCGGTCTGTGCGGAACGGCTGCAGTGATTTCTCCGGTAGGAAAGATTGTGGATCATGGAAAAGAGATCTGCCTGCCCAGCGGAATGGAGAAGATGGGACCGGTAACCCAGAAGCTTTACGATACGCTGACAGGTATTCAGATGGGACGCATCGAAGCGCCGGAAGGCTGGATTTACGAAGTGAAATAATGGTAACTATTCAGCCGTGCGGCTGAACTGTTACAAATAATGCCGCGAAAAATACGGATTTGCGCGGAATGTACAAAGGATAAAATAAGGGACCGGACCGGCAGCGGAAGACTGCGAGCCGGTCCCTTGTTCCAGAAAGGGAAAAAATTTTTTTGGAGGAGCCGAATGGCAAAGAAAGGGAAGAAGAGGAGAAGTTTCTCCCGTCTGTTCAGCTATGACATGAATTTAATTGTGTCGGTTATATTTCTGATCGTCTTCGGTCTGATTATGATTTACAGCGCCAGCTACTATACAGCCAGTATGGGAGCTGCTTTTGGGTATAACCCGGCGTATTTTCTGACCAGTCAGGCAAAATACAGTATTCTGGGAATTCTGGTTATGCTGATTGTAGCCAATGTGGATTACCACAAGTGGCGTTATTTTGCCGTTCTGGGTCTGGCAGGCTCGGCAGTTCTGATTTTGCTGCTCCTTGTTCCGGGGCTGGGAGTTACGGTAAAGGGAGCCACGAGGTGGCTGAAGGTTCCGGGGCTGGGACAGTTTCAGGTGGCGGAGCCGGTAAAGGTTGCGATGATTATTTTTTCGGCGGCGCTCATCTGCAAATATGCGTCCTCGCTGAAGAATATGCGAACCTTTTTCGGCGTACTGATACCGACAGCCGTTATTTCTGTGATGATTCTGAAAATCAGCGACAATATGAGTACGGCTGTGATTGTCATGGGAATCAGTTTCCTGATGGCGTTTATGGTGTATCCGAAGTATTATCCGTTTGTGATTATGGCGGTAATCGGAGCGGTTTTTGCAGTCGGAATCGTTTATTATACGGTGAAATATGGCGATGGAGAATCGGCGTTTCGTATTGCAAGAATCCAGGCATGGGTCGATCCCTATGCCTACGAATCGGACAAGGCATATCAGTCTTTGCAGGCTCTGTATGCGATAGGGTCCGGAGGACTCTTCGGAAAAGGGCTGGGAAACAGTATCCAGAAGCTGGGACGTATCCCGGAGCCTTATAACGATATGATTTTCTCTATTATCTGTGAAGAGCTGGGGATTTTCGGCGCAGGTCTTGTGATCCTCCTTTTTATCTATCTTCTTTACCGCCTTTACAGCGTAGCGCAGGAGGCGGAGGATCTTTTTGGAAGACTGCTTGTGATTGGAGTCTTTTCACATGTGGCTTTGCAGGTGATTCTGAATCTGATGGTAGTGACGAGGCTGTTTCCGACTACAGGTGTGACGCTTCCGTTTTTCAGCTATGGAGGAACGGCGACGTTCTTTTTGCTGATAGAGATAGGAATGGTTTTGAATGTGGAGAAACAGAGCCGCTTTAAGAGAGAGCGGGAGATAAGGGAGGCAAGAATGTCATGAGAGAGAACACAAAGGTAATTCAAATCGGTAATCGTGTGATCGGCGGCGGCAATCCTGTTTTGATTCAGTCGATGACCAATACAAAGACAGAGGATGTGCGGGCGACGGTGGAGCAGATTCAAGCGCTTACGGCGGCAGGCTGCGATATTATCCGCTGCGCAGTTCCTACGATGGAGGCGGCAGAGGCGCTGACTGAGATCAAAAAAGAAATTTCAATTCCGCTGGTTGCCGATATTCACTTTGACTACAGGCTGGCTATTGCGGCGATTGAGCATGGAGCAGATAAGATCCGTATCAATCCCGGAAATATCGGAAGCAGAGATCGCGTGAAGGCTGTGGTAGATGCGGCAAAGGAGAGAAGGATTCCGATCCGCGTAGGAGTCAACAGCGGTTCCCTTGAAAAAGAGCTTGTCGAGAAATATCACGGCGTGACGGCAGAGGGAATTGTTGAGAGCGCCCTGGACAAGGTACATATTATTGAGGATATGGGCTACGATCAGCTTGTGATCAGCATTAAATCCTCAGATGTGATGATGTGCGCCCGGGCGCATGAGCTGATTGCAGACAAGACGCCTTATCCTCTCCATGTGGGTATCACCGAGGCGGGAACGCTGTTTTCCGGCAACATCAAATCAGCCGTAGGTCTTGGTATTATTCTGTATCAGGGCATCGGGGATACAATCCGCGTGTCCCTGACGGGCGATCCGCTGGAAGAGATCCGCTCTGCCAAGAGGATTCTTAAGACGCTGGGTCTCAGAAAGGGAGGAATCGAGGTAGTTTCCTGCCCGACCTGCGGACGGACGCAGATTGATCTTATCGGTCTTGCAAATCAGGTAGAGCGTATGGTGGAGGACATTCCTCTGGATATCCGTGTCGCCGTTATGGGTTGCGTTGTGAACGGACCGGGAGAGGCAAAGGAAGCTGATATCGGAATTGCCGGAGGAGTAGGAACAGGTCTTCTGATCAAAAAGGGAGAGATTGTGAGACGGCTTCCGGAGGACGAGCTTCTCGGAGCGCTTCGTGAGGAGCTGCTGCACTGGAACGAAACAAAAGCGGAGTGAAGACAGGAATGACAAAAATGTTCGCAGAGGTATTTCCGCCTCTTCCTGTGGAACAGGGGCTTCAGGATCTTCTGGAGCAGGTGAAGGTGGAAAAGGTGACCTCGAACCGGGCGAAAAATTTTATAAGAGTATATCTTGTAAGCGGAAAGCTGATCCATAAGGAGCAGCTTTTTCAGCTTGAAAAGATATTGAAGAGGCAGCTTTTTGGAAATGCGGATATAGAGCTTAAGATTCTGGAGCGCTATGAGCTTTCCGGGCAGTATACGCCGGAGAAACTTCTGGAGCTTTATAAGGACAGTATTCTCTTTGAGCTGAAGCATTACAGCATCCTGGAATACAATCTTTTTAAGGGGGCAAAGATTACCTTCCCGGAAGAGGGTTGTATGAAGCTGGAGCTTCGCAGGACGACGCTGGGAGAGGATGCGGCGGACGAACTTATCCGCATTCTTTATAAGATTTTCACAGAGCGTTGTGGATTCAGTCTGAAGATCCGGACGGAGTTTGTGGAAAAAGAAGAGAAGCAGAAAAGAGGCGGTCGTGCCGATGTGGAGAAACAGGCGGCTGCTCTGATAGAGAGTATGCTTCAGGCAAAAGAAGAAGAGAGGCAGCAGGAGACTGATGCTGTAAAGGAAAAAGAAAGCAGTTCGCCTGCAAAGAGCGGCGCGGCGGCAGGGGCAGGAAAGAAAAAGGGCGGCGATTTTTCCAGAAGGGAATACGCCTATGGAAGGACGCTCCGCGGCGGCGGAGGAACGCGGGGACGAAGCACCAACCCCGACGTACTTTACGGACGTGATTTTGATGACAGCGAGCTGACCGATTTGGTTCAGATTGTCGGAGAGATGGGCGAGGTTGTGATACACGGTCAGGTCACAGGCTGGGATGAGCATGAGATACGGGGTGAAAAGACGATTGTCACGATTACGGTGACAGATTACACCGATACTATCCGCGTAAAGCTTTTTGCACGGAATGAGGAAATGGAAGGGCTGCGCGAACGCATTAAAAAAGGCGCATTTATCCGCCTGAAGGGACTGACGTCCATGGATCGCTTCGACAATGAGCTGACGATAAGCTCCGTGACAGGAATCCGTAAATCCTCTGATTTCCGTAAGCCGAGAACGGACAGCAGCGAGCTGAAAAGAGTAGAGCTTCACTGTCATACCAAGATGAGCGATATGGACGGCGTATCCGATGTAAAAGAGATCATCAAGAGGGCGAAATCCTGGGGGCACAGGGCGATTGCAGTGACTGATCACGGCGTTGTGCAGGCTTATCCCGATGCAAGCCACAGCCTTGACAAGGGGGATAATTTCAAGGTTATTTACGGTCTGGAAGGTTATCTTGTAGACGACCTGAAAGACATCGTCACAGACGCGGCAGGACAGAGCCTGGACGACGCATATGTGGTGTTTGATATTGAGACGACAGGATTTTCTGCCGAAAATGACAGAATTATCGAGATAGGCGCGGTGCGCGTAGAGAAGGGGAAGATCTGCGGTTCTTTCAGCGCGTTTGTGAATCCGCAGACGCCGATCCCCTTTGAGATTGAGAAGCTGACAGGCATCAATGATGAGATGGTGATAGGGGAGCCTGTGATTGAGGAGGTGCTGCCCCGTTTTCTGGCGTTTTCTGAGGGTGCGGTGATGGTTGCGCACAATGCGGGTTTCGATATGAGCTTTATCCGGAAAAACAGTGAGAGACAGGGACTTCCCTGCGAGTTTACTGTAGTGGATACGGTGGCGCTGGCTCGTATTCTTCTTCCGCAGCTGAACCGGTACAAGCTGGACACAGTTGCAAAAGCTCTCAATATTTCCCTTGAAAATCATCACAGGGCTGTCGATGACGCCGGATGTACGGCGGAGATCTTTGTGAAGTTCGTGGAAATGCTCAAGGAGAGAGACGTCTTAGATTTGAACAGCGTCAACAAGATGAGCGCGCTGGGGGCTGACGCCGTCAAAAAGCTTCCTGCTCATCATGTGATTATTCTTGCCAAAAATGAAATCGGACGGGTAAATCTGTACAGAATGGTATCCTGGTCGCATCTTGACTACTATGCAAGAATGCCGCGTATTCCCAAAAGCGTGCTGGAAAAGCACAGGGAGGGACTGATTATCGGGTCGGCGTGCGAGGCGGGAGAGCTGTATCAGGCTCTTGTGCGCTCGGCTCCCGACGAAGAGATAGCAAGACTTGTGAACTTTTATGACTATCTGGAGATTCAGCCTCTGGGGAACAACGAGTTTATGCTCCGTGGGGATCGTCCTGTTTTTGAATCAAAAGAAGATTTGATACGTCTCAATAAAAAGATCGTATCTTTGGGCGAACAGTTTCACAAACCTGTAGTGGCAACCTGCGACGTGCATTTCCTGAATCCGGAGGATGAGGTCTATCGGCGCATCATTATGGCAGGAAAGGGATTTAAGGACGCCGATGATCAGGCGCCCCTTTATCTTCGCACAACAGAGGAAATGCTGGAGGAATTTGCGTATCTGGGAAGTGAAAAGGCAGAAGAAGTCGTGATTACAAATACGAACAAAATTGCCGACATGATAGAGAGGATTTCTCCTGTACGTCCTGACAAGTGCCCGCCTGTCATAGAAAATTCTGACCAGACACTCCGCGACATCTGCTATGAGAAGGCTCATTCTATTTATGGAGAAGAGCTTCCGGAGGTAGTTGTGAGCCGTCTGGAAAAAGAGCTTCATTCGATTATTTCCAATGGCTTTGCGGTTATGTATATTATCGCCCAGAAGCTTGTGTGGAAATCAAACGACGACGGTTACCTTGTAGGTTCCCGAGGATCGGTAGGTTCCTCTTTTGTAGCAACAATGGCGGGAATTACAGAAGTAAATCCGCTACCGCCTCACTATTACTGTCCCTCCTGTCACTACAGCGATTTTGATTCTGATGAAGTGAGGAAGTACGCAGGAGCGGCAGGCTGCGATATGCCGGACAAAAACTGCCCGGTCTGTGGCACGCCTTTGAAAAAAGAAGGCTTTGATATTCCTTTTGAGACTTTCCTTGGATTTAAGGGAGACAAGGAGCCGGATATTGACCTGAATTTCTCCGGAGATTATCAGTCAAAGGCTCATAAATACACGGAGGTTATTTTCGGTACGGGACAGACCTTCCGTGCAGGAACGATTGGAACTCTGGCAGATAAGACGGCGTTTGGCTATGTGAAAAATTATTATGAAGAGAGAGGACAGCATAAGCGTAACTGTGAGATAGACAGAATTGTGCAGGGCTGCGTGGGCGTGCGGCGCTCCACGGGACAGCACCCGGGCGGAATTGTCGTTCTTCCCCACGGAGAAGAGATCCATTCGTTTACGCCGATTCAGCACCCGGCTAACGATATGACGACAGACATTATTACGACGCATTTTGACTATCACTCTATTGACCACAACCTTTTGAAGCTTGATATTCTCGGACACGATGATCCGACGATGATCCGTATGCTGGAAGATCTCACAGGAATCGACGCCAAGACGATTCCGCTGGATGATCCGGGGGTCATGTCGCTTTTTAAGGGGACGGAGGCGCTGGGAATTCAGCCGGAGGATATCGACGGCTGTCCGCTGGGCTGTCTTGGGATTCCCGAGTTTGGAACAGACTTTGTTATCCAGATGGTCGTGGATGCGAAGCCGCAGTCCTTTTCTGATTTGATTCGTATTTCGGGTCTGTCTCACGGTACGGACGTATGGCTGAATAATGCCCAGCGTTTTATCAAGGAAGGCAAGGCGACGATTTCCACTGCGATTTGTACGCGAGACGATATTATGCTTTATCTGATTCAGATGGGCGTAGAGCCGAGTCTTTCGTTTACGATTATGGAGAGCGTCCGGAAAGGAAAAGGTCTCAAGCCGGAGTGGATAGAAGCGATGAAGGCGCAGGGCGTAGAGGACTGGTATATAGAATCCTGTACTCTGATCAAGTACATGTTCCCGAAGGCGCACGCGGCTGCGTACGTTATGATGGCATGGCGAATCGCCTACTGCAAGATTAATTATCCGCTGGCATATTATGCGGCTTATTTCAGTATCCGGGCGTCAGCTTTCAGCTACGAGCTGATGTGCCAGGGAAAAGAACGTCTTGCGTATTATATGGCAGATTACAAGCGGCGCAGCGACAGCCTTTCCAAAAAGGAACAGGATACGATGAAGGATATGCATATCGTACAGGAAATGTACGCCCGCGGCTTTGAATTTCTGCCCATCGATATTTACAGGGCAAAGGCGCATCACTTTCAGATTATCGACGGAAAGCTGATGCCGTCTTTGAGTACGATAGAAGGTCTGGGAGACAAGGCGGCGGATCAGCTTTATGAAGCTGCGAAGAAGGGAGCCTTCCTTTCCAGGGACGATCTGAGGACGAGAAGCAAGCTTTCAAAATCCGTGATTGATCTGATGGCAGATCTGGGACTTCTGGGAGATATGCCGCAGTCAAATCAGCTTTCTCTGTTCGATCTCGTATAAAGATCCGACAGTGCCGGAAGAAGACAAAGGAGAAAAAGTATGAAAAAGAATGTGTTTCTGATAGGCTTTATGGGAGCAGGAAAGAGTACGGCTGCCAGATATCTCCATGAGACATATGGAATGGAGTGGCTGGAAATGGATAAGGAGATAGAGAAGAGAGAAGGAATGGCGATATCCCGTATTTTCGAGACAAAGGGAGAAGAGTATTTCCGGAGTCTGGAGACAGAGCTTCTTTCTTCTCTTGAAAATCGGGAAAACCTGGTCGTTTCCTGTGGAGGAGGCGTGCCTCTGCGAAGCTGTAATGTGGATATCATGCATAGAACAGGAAAAATTGTGTTTCTGACAGCATCTCCCGAGACGATTCTTTCCAGAGTCAGACGCAGTCATTCACGGCCTCTTTTGGAAAATAATAAAAATACAGATTATATCGCCTCGCTTCTGAATCAGCGTCTTGACAGGTATGAAGCCGCGGCAGACGCTTTTGTAGCGACGGACGGCAGGACGACGCAGGAGGTCGGAGAAGAGATAAAAAAGCTTTTGGATAAATAGACTAAAAAAGTATGAAAAATCAGACAATGATCGTTGAACTTAGGTGTGGACATTCGGCTGTGTTTCGGATATTATAAAAAAGGTGGTGAAAACAAGGGCTTTGTTATATGCCCGGAGGGGTTCGGACATATACAGGAGGATAAGGTATTGAGAAAAAAATCACATATCTCGCTGGCACAGTACATTGTTAAGGATATGGAGGTTCCGGTTATGATGAATCACCGGAAGGCTTTTTATCTGGGAAGTATTCTTCCCGACTGCAAGCCGTCTTTTCTGACGCAGCGTCATGAGTTCGACGGAACTTTCCGGATGCTGGAAGAGAGAATCTGTTCTTTGTCACAGGACGCCGTTTTGATTGAAAATAATGAGCGTGCTTATATGAGACGGCTGGGCGAGGTTATTCATTATATTGCGGACTATTTTACTTATCCGCACAATTCTTTCTATGAAGGGAATCTCAAGGATCACTGCGTATATGAGAAGGAACTGAAATTCAGACTTCGAGAGTATGTGCGTAGCGGAGAAGCATTCCGTACAAGGATTGACGTAAAGAAGTTTGAAACGCCGGAAGCGGTATGTGCGTTTATCAGAAAAGCTCATGAAGAGTATCAGAAGATTAAGCACGGCGTAGAGGAAGACTGCGAGTTCATCGTGCGCACCTGTCATCAGGTAGTGCAGGCGATTATTTATCTTATCAGTCTTGCGGTGGGAAAAGAGATGACAACGGGACCGCTGGGAGCTGCCGTATAGTTCCTTTAAAAGAATTTTGATGCAGTCCGTATTCATTTTACAATACGAAAAGGGAAGCTTATCCCTTTGTCAAAGACAAAAAGAAGGCGCTGATTCATAATTATGTTTCAGCGCCTTTTCCTGTTATGAAAAATATTTTATTTCAGCAGCGAAGAAGGAACGTAGCCTTCCAGCTTTTCTCCGTTCTGGGTAAAGGAGATTTTGGTCCATTTCTGTCCGTCTTCTCCTGTCTTTTCTTTGATAATAGCGACCTTGGTGCCGTTTTCAAGCGTTGCGCGGATGTCGGCATAGGGAGAAGCATAGCTGCGTACATGGGCAACGGCTGAGGAGCTTCCGGATGAGGAAGATCCAGAAGAGCTGCTGCCGGAGGAGCTGCCGCCTGTTGTGCCTGCTATTCCTACATTCAGCAGGTCGGAACGGATATATCCGTTCATTTCAGTTCCGTTATAGGTATAAGAAATCTTGTACCATTTTCTTCCGTCATCGCCTGTTTTTTCGCTGAGGATCGTGACGCCTGTTCCCTGTGAAAGCTTGGACCGTATATCGCCGTTGGTGGACGCGTAGGAACGGATATTTGCCACGGCAGGGCGGATAGACGCAGGCGTATTGGAAGCGGAGCTTCCGCCGGAAGAAGAACTTCCGGAGCTTTCGCCGGAGAGCATGTCCGAACGTACATAGCCGCTCAGTTTATAACCGCCGTCCGTATAGGAAACCTTATACCAGAGCTTTCCGTCGTCGCCTGTCTTGGAAGAGATCAGGCTTACAGCCGTGCCGTGTACAAGACGGGAACGGATGTCGGCGTTTGTGGAGGCGTAGGAACGCACGCGGACTACATCTCCGTTGATGTAACGCGTACCGGATACGTCAGTGCTTCCGGACGAGGAAGAGCCGCCCGGATTGGAGTCCGTGAGCAGATCGCCGCGGATATAGCCTTCCATGGCATGCCCGTCTTTCGTAAAGGAAATTTTGTGCCAGGTGCGTCCGTCAGTTCCTGTTTTGCTGGAAAGGATGCTGACAGAGGTTCCGCGTTCCAGACGGGAGCGGATGTCTGCATCCGTCGAAGCGTAGGAACGGATAATTGCCACACTCGGCTTGACATATTTTGATCCGGAGGCAGAGCTTCCGCTTCCAGATGAACTTCCGGATGAGGAAGATCCGCCGGAAGAACCGGATACGCTTCCGGATACGTTCAGAAGGTCAGCTCTTACAAATCCTTCTCTGGCGTCTCCGCTGTAGGCAAAAAAGACGTCGTACCACTTCAGCCCGTCGTCGCCTGTTGTCTCGGAAATAATCGTCACCTTTGTCCCCTGAGAGAGCTTGCAGACGATAGAGGAACTTGTGGATGCGGAAGAACGCACGTTTAAAATGCGGTTCTTTACCGTTCCTGTGGCTCGCGCAGCCCAAGAGGAGAGCGAAGGTCCCAGCAGCGCAAGGCTGAGGGAAAAGATAAGCAGCAGCGGAAGGAGAAAGCGCTGCCGACAGTTTGTCTGTGTTTTAGAAATCATAAAAATCCCCCTTGTAGTTTCGTATTGTATTTAGTATAAGGTCGGCAGAAGAAAAAAGCAAGAAAGCAATACCTCTTAAGAAAACCTTAAGAAGTAAAACTGCCTATTCGGCAAGCCGAAGCGCTGAAATGTCGGAATCTATTACAAGAGAATAGTTGGTATAATAGACGACAAAGCCGGGTTTTGCGCCGCCCGGTTTTTTGACATGCTTTTTTTCAACATAATCGATTTCCGTTTTGTCGGAGCCGCGGTTTTTAGAGTAGTAGGCAGCCAGCCTGCCTGCTTCTTCAAAGACTCTGTCGGGCAGCTCCCGTCCTTCGCTCTTTACAATCACATGGGAGCCGGGAACGCCCTTGGCGTGGAACCACCAGTCGTTTCCGGAAGCAAACTGGAAGGTAAGCTCGTCGTTCTGGAAGTTATTTTTTCCAACGTAGATATCAAAGCCGTCGCTGGAAATATAGTGGAGCGGACGGGAAGAGGTTTTTGGCTTTTTCCCTCCTGCTTTTCTGCGGATATATCCATACTGAATAAGCTCTTCACGGATAGGCGTCAGATCCTCTTCGGTCAGCGCCATATCAAGAGAGGTCTGTATGGATTCCAGATGGGAGATTTCATCTCTGGTCTCTTCGATGAGACGGGAGACAGCTTCAAAGGTCCTTTTGAGCTTTCCGTATTTGTCAAAATATTTTTTGGCATTTTCCTGAGCGGACATTGTTTTATCGAGAGGAATCGAGATTTCCTCTCCGGTATAATAGTTGAGCGCCTGCATAGAAGAAGCGCCTTCCGGCACGCCGTAGCCGTAGGTGTGAATCAGCTCGCCCCAGATTCTGAATTTTTCCCGTTTTTCCGTATCGGAAAGCTGGCGCAGCTGCAAATCGTATTTTTTACGGCTGCGTTCCAGGGCTGTCTGGACGATGCGGCGCAGATCGGAAGACTTCTGACGGATGCGCGTCAGTGTGCTTTTGGAAGCATAGTAGCTGTGAAGAAGTTCCGACATGGAAGGAAGGCTTTCCTCCGTCAGATCGCCGTACATTGTGAGGCGAAGAGCTGAAAATTCTTTCGGTTCATTTCCATTATAATAGATGGACGGTGAAAAATGGCCTGCGCGCACGTCTTCGAGAAGGCGGAGGAGCTGATGGGAAAGCATAGTCCGCTCCGGAGCGTCAAGAGCAGAAGCCGGACGATCGGAATCAAGGCTCGATCTGTGGCACAGCTCTTCGGCAGCGGCAGGTGAAAATCCCGTCAGAGAGGAGTAGACAGCCTTTCCAAGAGGAAGGCTTTTCGCGCAGAGAGCCTTTGTCATTTCCTCAGGAGAAGTGTTCAGAGGATCAAGCTTGTCCTGCGTGTGCGGAATAAAATAGGGGCGTCCCGGAAGAACTTCCCGGACGGAGCTGACAGCCAGAGATACATGCTTGATGCTGTCGAGAATGGTTCCGTCTTCGCGGCAGAAAATAAGATTGCTGTGCTTTCCCATAAGTTCGGCAATCAGATATTTTCGGCAAAGATCACCCATTTCGTCAAGGTGCTCGATCTCGAAGCGCAGGATTCGCTCCAGAGAGGGCTGGGTAATGGCAGTAATGCGTCCTCCGCCCAGATGCTTGCGCAGGAGCATGCAGAAGCCTGGAGCTGTCATAGGTGCGGGCTTGTTCTGCTCTGTCAGATAAGCCAGTGGAAGACTGGCAGAAGCAGAGAGCAGAAGCCGGTACTGTTGAGAGTTGTTTTTTATGGTAAGCAGGAGTTCGTCAGACTCCGGTTGAATAATTTTTGTAATGCGTCCGCCGACGAGAGCCTCAGAAAGCTCTTGACGCAGGCAGGCGACTGTAATTCCGTCAAATGCCATAACAGCCTCCTTGTGATTTTTGTAACTATTCAGCGTTAGCTGCGTAAATCCGAGATGCATGGCTGATCAGTTATGTATTTTCTTAAGTATACTTGACACACCCTGTAATTTCAACTAAAATATAATCCAAATGAGCTGTGCACGAAGAGCGCCGCGGCGTATTTTTACGCGCACGGCGGCGAGACGATGCAGGAAATGAGAGAAGACGAAGATGGTAAAAAGCATGACAGGATTCGGCCGCTGCGAGGTATCTGAGGGCGACCGCAAGATGACGGTAGAGATGAAGTCCGTCAATCACAGATATCTTGATGTGACGATTAAGATGCCGAAGAAGCTGAATTATTTTGAGTCTGCAGTCCGCAGTATCCTGAAGGAGTATATGCAGAGAGGAAAGGTAGACGTCTTTATTACCTACGAAGATCTGAGCGAGGCGAAGATGGCTCTGCGTTATAATAAGGAAATTGCAGCGCAGTATCTGAAATATCTGCAGCAGATGTCGGAGGAATTCGGACTGGAGCAGGATGTGAAAGCGGGAGCGCTTTCACGTTATCCGGAAGTTCTGGTGATGGAAGAGGTCGAGGAAGACGAGGAAGAGCTTTTCCGGATGCTGGAGCAGGCAGTAAGAGGCGCCTGCGAACAGTTTGTGGAGACGCGGACACGGGAGGGAGAAAATCTGAAGCGTGATTTGAGCGCAAAGCTTGACGAGCTTCTTGATCATGTCTCCTATGTGGAAGAGCGCTCGCCGCAGATTATCGCAGAATACAGAGAGAAGCTGGCGGAAAAGGTCAGAGAGCTTCTGGGCGACGCCCAGCTTGAGGAAAGCCGTGTGGCGGCAGAGGTAACACTCTATGCTGATAAGATTTGCGTGGATGAGGAGATCGTAAGACTGAAAAGTCATATCGCGCATACGAAGGCAACGCTGGAGGAAAAGGACAGCGTCGGACGCAAGCTTGACTTTATCGCTCAGGAGATGAACAGAGAGGCTAATACGATACTTTCCAAGGCAAATGATCTTGAAGTCTCCAACAGGGCGATTGAGCTGAAAACCGGAATTGAAAAGGTCCGGGAGCAGATTCAGAATATTGAATAAGAGGACGATTATGAGCGAAAAGGGCATTTTGACAGTAGTATCCGGCTTTTCCGGAGCAGGAAAAGGAACGCTGATGAAGGAGCTTCTGGGAAGATACGACAACTACGCGCTCTCCATATCTGCCACGACGCGCAGCCCCAGAGAAGGGGAGGAAGACGGCAGAGAATATTTTTTCCGGACGCGGGAAGAATTTGAGGATATGATTGCCCGCGACGCGCTGCTGGAGCACGCCTGCTATGTGGGAAACTACTACGGTACGCCGCGCGATTATGTGGAGAAGCAGCTGGAGGCAGGAAAAGACGTGATCCTTGAGATTGAGATTCAGGGAGCGCTTCAGATTAAGAGAAAGCTTCCGGATACACTTCTTTTATTTGTGTCGCCGCCGGATGCAGATACGCTCAGGAGCCGTCTGAACGGACGGGGAACGGAGACGGCAGAAGTGATTGAGAGCCGTCTGTCGCGAGCGGCAGAGGAAGCGAACGGGATTGAGGATTATGATTACTTTGTGATCAACGACGATCTGGACGAGTGTGTGCAGACAGTGCACGGAATCATCCAGGGAGAACACAGCAGGGTATCCCGCAGTCTTGACAGGATTGCGTCAATCAGAGCAGATATAAAAAAATTTCAGAAAGGGTAAGGTGAAGATATGTTACATCCGTCTTATACAGATTTGATGAAGGTAGTAAACAGCGAGGTAGAGGAGGGCGAAACTCCGGTAGTAAACAGCCGTTATTCTATCGTGCTTGCGACGTCCAAGAGAGCGCGCCAGATTATCGGAGGAGAAACTCCGCTTGTAGATGCGCGTGGAAAGAAACCGCTGTCCATCGCAATTCAGGAGCTTGAGAATGGTCTTGTAAAGATCATGTCCGAGGATGAAGGAGAGGCAGAGGAGCTTTCTTCCGAGGCAGAAGTACAGGAAATTCAGGATGAGGCTGTACAGGAAGCAGAGGAGACCGGAGCGGACGCAGAATAGAAAGGGAAAGATTGCGTAAATAAGTTGTAAAAATCGATTAGAACATTGACACTCAAAGTGGTCCTTGTTAAAATAAATATAACAAAAAAAGGGAGAAGCCGCGTCTTTACACAGAAGGCGCGGCGTTTATCGTGACTGCTTCTGTCACGCTCTTACGTTCAGGAGGGAACAGTATGAAAATTATTAAAGTAAACGATTATGAGGAAATGAGCAGAAAAGCAGCGCACATTCTTGCAGCTCAGGTTACCATGAAGCCGGACAGCGTACTTGGACTGGCTACCGGATCTACTCCGCTTGGAACATACGGCTGCCTGGCTGAGTGGTGCAAGAACGGCGATCTGGACTTTTCCAAAGTTTCCACTGTAAATCTGGACGAGTACAGAGGACTTGACCATGCAAACGATCAGAGCTATTACTACTTCATGAATAAGAACCTGTTCAGCCAGATCAACATCGATCCGGAGCATACACATGTACCGGACGGAATGGAGCCGGACCCGGAGAAGGAAGGAAAGAGATATGAAGAGCTTATCCGTTCTCTCGGAGGCGTAGACATCCAGCTTCTTGGTCTGGGACATGACGGACATATCGGATTCAACGAGCCGAACAGCTTCTTTGATAAGGATACGCACTGCGTAGATCTGACAGAGATGACGATCGAAGCAAATAAGCGTTTCTTCGCATCTGCAGACGAGGTTCCGAGACAGGCTTATACCATGGGAATCGGCACGATTATGCGTGCAAAGAAGATTCTTATGATTGTCAGCGGAGCAGACAAGGCAGATATCGCTGCGGCAGCTTTCTGCGGTGAAGTAACACCTGAAGTACCGGCTTCTATTCTTCAGTTCCATCCGGACGTAACTGTTATTGGAGATGCAGCAGCTCTTTCCAAGATTCAGGGCTAAGAGTCAGGGTATATAATAAGTATTTTTACGGATAATAAAATCCCCGCGCAGGACAGGCAGAGTGCAGGTCCAACGCGGGGATTTTGCTTATACAAAGCTGTTTAATGCAGGGTCGTAGCGGAAATCGATTGATGCAAGCGTGATTTCAAGGGAACGTCTGTCAAGAGAATGTGCTTTGCACAGATCGTCCAGAGAAGAATAGTAATCTCGAAGCTGCATATTAATCCAGCTCAGCAGCATAAAAGGATCTTTGGGAATCATAGTTACCTCCTGTCACGGCGCAGGGAAACGGCAGACAGTCTGCCGGAAGGTGCGCCGGAATCTGTTCCTTATCATAAGATATTCTGCCGGAACTTGCAAGTAGATTTTATTTCTGATACACTGGAAGAAAACTGCTTAAGATGCCGGAAAAAATCCGGATGAAGCGACAAAGGAGAAGAGAGATGGAAAAGCAGAATGATGAGAATCAGCATAAGAAAGCGGTGCAGAAACAGACGATGATTTTACTTGCCGTTATGACAGGCGTGATTTTTGCCTATGTCATTTACGGGCTTGTCACAAAGTCAATCAATATGCTTATATTTGAGGTGCTTCTGGGCGCTTTTGTGATTCTTTATCTTGTAATGACGGACGTGGTGGAGCCGTGGAGACTAGGGATGTTCCAGGATCTTTCGGAGGAACGGCGCGCGGGCTATGTGAAGATGATGCTGATGGACGTAGTCGGAGCAGGAGCGCTTCTGTACTGGATTATAGGAATGAATTCGGAGACGGGCAGCAACAATATTCTGTTTCCCCTTCTGATTTATTTTCTGTCTTCCCAGATTAAACGAAAATACCGCGCCGAGTTTGAAGGCTAGATCCTATGCAGGCAGAGCGGGCACATAAGCCCGCTCTGCCTGCATATAATTAGAAAAAGCCGTAAAAAGGAGAACCTGGTGAGAGAGCAGAAGGAGAAGCAGACAGCAGGATGGAAGAAAGGGCTTTTGACAGGGCTTCTCGGGCTGGCGATGGTGCTTCTGGCAGCTCAGTATGGACCGTTGGATAAGACAGAGAGAAAATCGGAGGATACGGCGGCAGATGAAATGGA
>CAUWNO010000035.1:0-17948 GCA_963559965.1 uncultured Lachnospiraceae bacterium
CTCTCCAGTCGCGGACAACTACCGTTCTCAGTATCTCGCTTCCAAGCTTGAATTCCAGTCCCATAGCAAGTCCTTTTGCAAGAGTCAGCTTGGTGGATGGGGAGCGGTGGAGATAAAGCCATATGCCGCGGATGCCGGAGAAAATAATAATTCCTACGCCGATAAATTCAAAGAGCAGAATCGCGGCGTCTACGATATTTTCCAGAATAAAATGAAGTATTTCAAGAACAGTCACAGTTAAAATCCCCCTGAGTATAAGATAAGTTTATGTTTCGCTTTCGGGCGCTACGTTTTTAGTATAATCTTCTTTTCCTTTTGCGTCAAAGGAAATTTATTATATGTATGACAGGGTATTATCTGCCCTGAATCAGAAAAAATCCGGCGGGGCTTCCGGCTGGAGCGAGGATGGTGTAAAATAAAAGGGGCGTACGACCCCGGTTTAAGAAAACAGAATTCGTATATCTATAACAGGCGGCAGCGGGAGAACAGTGCTCTTTGTAGCAGACCGGATAAAAAGGAGTAGCGATCATATGGAGAGGGAGCATCAGATTGTAAAACAGATCTATGCAGCCAGAGAGGACAGAGAAAAAGCGGACGAGCTGATTCGGTCTTATATACCGTTTATACGTTCCGAGGTTTCCCGGTTTCTTTCGCGGGTCTGCACAGAACAGGACGATGAATACAGTATCGGCATGATTGCCTTTTACGAGGCGATTATGGGATATGAGAAGGATAGAGGAAAATTTCTCAGTTATGCGTCTGTGCTGATTAAAAATCGTCTGATCGATTATGTGAGAAAGGAAGCCCGCCATCAGGGAACCCTTTCTCTGGAAGCGGAACAGGGGGACGGAGAAGAAAGAACGCTGGGAGAACAGCTGGCAGATAAGAGAGATATGTTTGAGGAGGCGGCAGGTCTGGAAGCTACGCGGCAGGAAATCGAAGAGCTGTCTGACGTTATGGCAGGCTTCGGCGTCAGCTTTTCTGATGCTGCGGAATATTCGCCGAGACAGGAGAGGACAATGGAGGCATGTCTGGAAGCGATACGCTGCGGCGGGCAGGATAAGGAACTGCTTCAGGAGCTGCTGAGGACGAAAAAGCTTCCTGTGAACAGGCTTGCATCGCAGTCCGGCGTTCCCAGGAAGACTCTGGAGCGCCACAGGAAATATATTCTTGTCATGCTGCTGATTCAGACAAATGGCTATGAACTGATGAGGGGACACCTTTATCGTATTTTAAAAAAGAAAGGAGACAGACCGGAATGAAGTATATTGTTATGGAAGTCCGACCGTCTTATGCCGTCGTTCTGGATGAGAACGGCTGTTTTCGGAAGGCCGCCAATCTGCATTATGAGGTAGGGCAGACGGTGACGGAGATTATAGAAATGAAAACTCTGCCGGAAACGGAGAAAAAACGGACGAAGCTTCGGCATCTTATGTCCGGGGCAGTTGCCGCTGCCGCCTGCCTCCTGCTGCTGTTTACATCGGTACTCAGCCAGAGCCGTCAGGTATATGCGTCTGTATATCTCACAATCAATCCGGAGGTGCGCATAGACGTTAACAAAAAAGACAGAGTGGTAGAGTTGAAAGCAGAAAATGAAGACGGAAAAACGCTTCTGGAAGGATATTCTTACAAAAAGAAGGATCTGGATACGGTGACAGAGGAGCTTGTTGCCAGAGCGGCGGCTATGGGCTTCCTTCGGGAAGGGGGCAGGGTAAGCCTTTCTCTCGACGCGGCGGATCCTGTCTGGATTGAGACGCATCAGAAGACACTCTCCGGCAGTCTGGCAGAGAGCGTGGAGGACGGCATGAAGATCACAATAGAGATTACCGACAGGACGGTACAGGATGTGCCCGGGACGCAGGAAGATACCTATGGGGAATCGGATTATGATGACGTCGGAGAGACAGGCGCAGAGTACGAAGGCGTCTCTGACTATGAGAGCGGAACGGAGGGAGAGCCGGAGGATGACGCAGAACCGGACGATGATCTCAAAGACGGTGACGGCGAAGAGGCATCGTCTCCCTATGGAAGAGAAGAGGATGAGACGGATGCAGACGACCGGGACACAGACAGTCAGAATACAGGCAGCCAGAGTACGGGAAATCAGGATACGGACGATGCAGACGACGAAGCATCCGGCGCTGACGGAGAGGACGGGGAGGAGTCTGATTCGGGTTATGAGGACTGAAACAGAATAAAAATAAAAAAATGAAAAAAATTCTTCGACGACCCCGGTTTTTATTTCAGGCTTCCGTATCCTATATACAGAAGATGAAAAAATCTTTAGGATAAGGAGGACGAGAATATGAGAAGCAGAAAAGCAATTTTGTCAATGACACTTACACTGGTTATTACAGCGGCAGCCTTAAGCGGATGCGCTCAGGCAGGCGCAGGAGAAAAAAGCAGTCAGGCTGTGGAGACAGCCGCAGCGCAGAGCGGGGTTCAGGAGCTGGAAGGCGGAACGCTCCGTCTGAAAGTAAATCCGGAGATAGCAGTTTCTTATGATGCGGAGGGCAAGGTTACAGAAGTTGCAGCGCGTAACGACGATGGCGCTGAAATTCTGGAGGGCTGCGCAGACCTGAAAGGAAAAGACTGCCGGACGGCAGTTGCAGAGCTTGTAAAAAGGATAGGCGACGCCGGATATTTTGTAGAAGATGCAGACGGAAAAGGACGTCAGATAACGCTGGAGATCGAGCCGGGTTCTCAGCTTCCTACAGAAGAATTTCTTGACGAGGTCATTGCGGATATTAAGGAATGTATAGGACAGAATCACTGGCACAGCCCGATTGAAATTACAGGCGAGAGTGATTACGGTCTTACTGATTATGCGGACACGGATTACGGTCCGGAGAACGACGGCGTGACAGACTATGACGATACAGACTATGGTCCGGAGAACGACGGTGTGACAGACTATAACGATACGGACTATGGTCCGGAGAACGACGGCGTGACAGACTATAACGATACAGACTACGGTCCGGAGAACGACGGTGTGACAGACTATAACGATACAGACTACGGTCCGGAGAACGACGGTGTGACAGACTATAACGATACAGACTACGGTCCGGAGAACGACGGCGTGACAGACTATAACGATACGGATTATGGTCCGCAAAATGATGGTACGACAGATTATGACGCGGCTGACGGCGGAAATTCATCCTACGGAGACAGCGGGTACGGACATTAAAGGGCAGGACAGAAGCAAAAAAGGGTAAAAGCCGGGATGCAGAAGGCGGCGGGATGAAAATGTCAGAAGGCAGAAAAGTTGGTTATATTTGTGCAGGCGCAGCGGCGCTGGCGCTGATGTTTTCTCTCCTGATTCTGAGGGGGACGTCCGAGGGGACGCCTCCCTTGCAGAACGATTACGAAGAGAAGCTGTTTGACAGGTCGATGGTACATGAGATCGATCTGGAGGTGGAAGACTGGGATCTGTTTCTGGAGAATGCGGGGAAGGAGGAATACCGTCCCTGTACGATTCAGATAGACGGAGAAAAGTATGCAGGAGCGGGAATCCGCGTGAAGGGAAATAATTCCCGCAGGCTGACAGAAAAATACGGACTGAAACGCTACAGCCTGAAAATAGAGTTCGATCATTACAAAAAAGGAACGTATCATGGTCTGGATAAGTTTTCGTTGGACGCATCTTTTCAGGATAACAGTTATATGAAAACGTGGCTTGCTTACGATATGATGAACAGCATGGACGTTCCCGTTCCGCTGACGAGCTATGCGTGGGTCAGGGTCAACGGGGAAGACTGGGGACTGTTCCTTGCAGTGGAGGAGCCGGAGGAAGCTTTCGCAAGGCGGAATTTCGGGGAGAATTACGGACAGCTTTACAAGCCGGATTATAAGTCGCTGCAGGCAGAAAATGCCGACGTGGCGCTCCGTTATACGGACGATGATTTTAAAAGCTACGACAATATCTTCCGTCAGGCAAAGTTCCCGGTATCAGAGGAAGATAAGAAGCGGCTGATAGAAGCCCTGCGTGTACTCTCGGAGAGCGGAGATCTGGAAAGCGCCGTGAATGTAGATGAAGTGCTGCGCTATTTTACGGTTCAGGTTTTTGTGGTAAATATGGACAGCTACCTGGGCAGGACAGGGCACAATTACTTTTTATATGAAGAGGAGGGACGCATCAGCATCCTTCCCTGGGATTACAACCTGGCGTTTGCCACCTATGCTCTGGGTATGCCGAATCCCGTTCGTGATGCGACAGTACTTGTAAATATGCCCATCAATACGCCGGCGTCGGGAGAGGTGATGAAAAACAGACCTCTTTACCATAATCTGATGAAAAATCCAGATTATTACGCACAGTATCATGTCTATTTCGATCAGCTTTTAAAGGAATATTTTGAAAGCGGGTATTTTGAAAAGTTTCTGGAGGAAACAAAAGAAATGATAGCCCCTTATGTGGAGCAGGACCCCACAGCGTTTTGCAGCTATGAGGACTTCCTGCTGGGAGTTGATACGCTGAAGGAATTCTGTAGGCTCCGGGCAGAGAGCGCGCGGGGACAGCTGGAGGGAAGAATCCCTTCCACGATCAGGATGCAGAAGGAAAGCAGAAAAAATTTTGTGGATGCGTCCTCGATTTTCATTCAGGATCTGGGGGAAATTGCAGATCTGAAAGACTGATAAAAGCCTAATCACCTAATTTCAAAGGCGGTCTTTGCCCGGAAGATAATCCGGCGGCAGAGACCGTCTTTTTTGCAGAAGTTTTTCACATTTTTTTCACAGTTCTTTTCTTGACAGTAAAAATATATCGTATTAATATATAGTGTGCTATTTATTTACCTGAGAAAAGCGGGAAGAGCATACAGGAGGGAGAAACGTCATGATACAGGAGCCTTATCGGATCAATAAGCAGCTTCGCATGATTCAGAACAGATTCAGAGAGCTGCGTGATCGGAACCTTCAGACCTACCATCTGACTTCTGCACAGATGGATGTGCTGATTTATCTTAAGTGCAACGAGGATCAGGAGATTCATCAAAGAGAGATAGAAAACTGGTTTCATTTAAAAAATCCTACGGTGACGGGACTTCTTAACAGACTGGAAGAGAAAGGATTTCTGACAAGAAGAAAACACTCTTCCGACAGACGCTATCGGGTAATAGAGCTGACAGAGAAAGGAAATCAGGTGCTTGGAGAGCTGTGGGAAAAGGCTGTGGAGATGGATGAACGCGTCTACGGCTGCATGTCGGAGGATGAGCGAGAACAGCTTTCAAAGCTTCTGGATCGTATTCTGACTGCCATGTCAGAATTGTAGGAAAAGTGACAACAGGGAATGGAACGAGGAGGAAATTTATGCTGAAGACTTTGAAAGCCTATGTGGGCGAATATAAGAGGACGGCTGTTTCAGCGCCTGTCTTTATTGTGCTGGAAGTCATCTTTGAGATGGTGATACCGCTTCTTATGGCGGCTATCATTGACAAGGGACTTGGGACCGGAGATATGGGCTATGTGACAAACGCAGGTCTTGTGATGCTTCTGGTGTCGCTGGCGTCTTTGTTCTGCGGCGCGATGGCTGCGCGGCAGGCGGCGGTGGCGTCATCAGGATTTGCAAAAAATGTGCGGGAGGGAATGTACAATCATATTCAGGATTTCTCATTTTCCAATATCGACCATTTTTCAACGGCAGGTCTTGTAACACGTCTGACAACAGACGTATCCAATGTACAGAACGCCTTTCAGATGATGATGCGGATGTTTACGAGAGCACCGATTACGCTGATTTCAGCGATGACGATGGCGTTTCTTATTAACGCAAAGCTGTCGAGAGTCTTTCTTGTGGCTCTCGTTTTTCTGGGAATTGTGATCGTCTTTCTTATGGGACGTGTAGGTCCCTATTTCCGGGAAATGTTTGACAAGTACGACGCTTTGAATGCCAGCGTTCAGGAGAATCTGACAGGTATCCGCGTCGTAAAGGCTTATGTAAGAGAAGATTATGAGACAAAGAAATTTAAAAAGGCTTCGGAGGCTCTTTACCGCTGTGCGATTCGGGCGGAGAAGCTGATGGTCAGCATGATGCCGACCATGCAGCTTACAGTTTATGCCTGCATTATTGCCATTTCCTGGCTGGGTGCCAAAGCGATTGCCGTAGAAGGAATGACGACAGGACAGCTTATGAGTCTCTTCACTTACACAATGAATATTCTGATGAGCCTGATGATGATCGCTATGGTTGCCGTTATGCTTTCGATGGCGAAGTCTTCCGGAGAGCGTATCTGTGAGGTGTTGAACGAGAAGAGCAGTCTGACAAACGGAAAAAGTCCGGTAGAAACAGTAGAGAACGGGGCAGTGACCTTTGAGGACGTCTGCTTCAGCTATCATAACGATGAAGGAAATCTTCATCTGTCTCATGTAAATCTTGATATTTTTTCAGGAGAGACTGTGGGAATTCTCGGAGGAACGGGAAGCGCCAAGTCCACGCTGGTACAGCTGATTCCCCGTCTTTACGATGTAACGTCGGGAAGCGTAAAGGTTGCAGGCGTCGATGTGCGTGATTACGATCTTGAGACGCTGCGTAACGAGGTGTCGATGGTGCTTCAGAAAAACGTGCTTTTCTCCGGAACGATTAAGGAAAATCTGCGCTGGGGCGACAAGAATGCCTCTGATGAAGAGATCGTCCGGGTCTGCCGGCTTGCCTGTGCCGACGAGTTTATCGAGCAGTTTCCGGATCAGTACGATACCTGGATTGAACAGGGCGGAAGTAATGTGTCAGGCGGACAGAAGCAGAGACTTTGTATTGCCAGAGCGCTTCTGAAAAAACCGAAAATACTGATTCTTGATGATTCCACCAGCGCGGTGGATATGCATACGGACGCGATGATCAGAAAGGCGTTCCGGGAAGAAATTCCGGATACGACGAAAATTATTATTGCGCAGAGAATTTCATCTGTGCAGGACGCGGATAAGATTATTGTCCTGAATGACGGAGAAATTGACGGCGTGGGAACGCATGAGGAGCTGCTTAAGACGAATGCCATTTACCGCGAAGTATACGAATCACAGCAGAAGGGAGGGGACGCAGATGAGCAGTAAAAAGCCGGGAGCAGGATTTCACGGTCACGGTCCGAAGGGAATGAAAAATGGTCCGAAAGCCAGAAATCCGAAAAAGACGCTGAAAAGACTGTTTGAGCTTGTGGTAAAGGGCTATCCCGTTCACTGTGTGTTTGTTGTAATCGGTATTTTTGCAGGAGTGCTTGCAAATGTGCGCGGAAGCCTCTTTCTTCAGACTTTGATTGACGATTATATCACACCTCTCATCGGAAATGCGGCTCCGGATTTTACGCCGCTTTTGAAGGCGCTGGCGACGATGGCACTTATTTATCTGGTAGGAGCCGGTTCGACGTATCTTTATAACCGTCTGATGGTAACCGTATCTCAGGGAAGCCTGAAAAAGCTCAGAGATGAACTGTTTGAACATATGGAGACGCTTTCTATTCCGTATTTTGACACGCACGCCCACGGCGATCTGATGAGTATTTACACAAACGATATCGATACGCTGCGTCAGATGATAAGCCAGAGTATTCCTCAGCTTCTTTCTTCCGCGGTGACGATTGTGAGCGTCTTTGCTTCGATGGTATTTTTAAGTCCGATACTGACCGTTCTTGTTGTGTTCATGATCTTTGTTATGGTAAAGGTGATAGGAAAGATTGGCGGACAGTCAGGCAGATACTTTATGGCGCAGCAAAGAGACCTTGGTAAGGTAAACGGCTACATTGAAGAGATGATGGACGGTCAGAAGGTTGTGAAGGTCTTCTGCCATGAGGACGAGGCGAAGAAGAAGTTTAAGGAGCTGAACGATCAGCTTTTTGACAGTGCAAGTAATGCAAACATATATGCAAATATTCTGATGCCTGTGATGGCGAATATCGGAAACATCAATTATGTGCTGACGACGATCGTAGGCGCTCTGCTGGCTATCAGCGGCGTGGGCGGGCTGACGCTTGGAGGACTCGCTTCCTTCCTTCAGCTGACAAGAAGCTTCAGCCAGCCTGTTACACAGGTGGCACAGCAGTTTAACTCCATTATCATGGCGCTTGCCGGAGCAGAGAGAGTCTTTGATCTGATGGATGAGCCTTCAGAAAAGGACGAAGGTTACGTTACGCTTGTCAACGCCCGGTATGAAAACGGTGTTCTTACGGAGGTTCCGGAAAGAACAGGACTGTGGGCATGGAAGCATCCGCATCAGGACGGAACGCTGACCTACACAGAACTTAAGGGAGACGTGGTCATGGACGGCGTAGACTTCGGTTATACGGAGAAGAAGACGGTGCTTCATGACATTAAGCTTTATGCAAAGCCGGGACAGAAGGTTGCTTTCGTGGGCGCTACGGGAGCCGGAAAGACGACGATCACCAATCTGATCAACCGTTTTTATGATATTCAGGACGGAAAGATCCGTTATGACGGCATCAACATCAATAAGATTAAGAAGCCGGATCTGAGAAGATCTCTTGGAATGGTATTGCAGGACAGTCATTTATTTACCGGAACTGTTGCCGATAATATCCGTTACGGAAAGCTTGACGCTTCCGATACTGAGGTGAAAGGAGCCGCTATTCTTTCGGGAGCAGACAGCTTTATCCGCCATCTGCCCGACGGCTATAATACGATGCTTTCCGGAGACGGCGCGAACCTGTCTCAGGGACAGAGGCAGCTTCTGACAATAGCCAGAGCAGCCATAGCAGATCCGCCTGTCCTGATTCTCGATGAGGCGACGTCAAGCATCGATACGCGTACGGAGACCATCGTACAGAGAGGCATGGACAGTCTGATGAACGGAAGAACCGTGTTCGTGATTGCGCACAGACTTTCTACCGTACAGAATTCAGATGTTATTATGGTTCTGGAGCAGGGACGTATCATCGAGAGGGGAACTCACGACGATCTGATTGCCCAGAAGGGAAAATATTATCAGCTTTATACAGGAGCTTTTGAGTTGTCTTAGGAGGAAAAAGAGTCATATGAAAGAAAAATTCCGTCGGTTTATGCAGGGAAGATATGGTGGAGACGAGCTGACACAGTTTCTGATGATGGTGATTCTCGGACTCATTGTCCTGAATCTTTTTGTAAAAAACAGTCTGATTTCCTGGCTGGTGCTTGGAATTTTGCTGTACAGCTATTACAGAATCTTTTCCAGAGATATCAGCCGCCGCCGGGCAGAAAATCAGAAATTTTTAAATGCGCGCTATAAGCTGACCTGCGGTATCGCAAAGCAGAAGACGCAGCTGCAGCAAAGAAAGATCTATCATATTTATCGCTGCCCTCAGTGCCGGCAGAAAATCCGCGTTCCAAAAGGAAAAGGAAAGATTGTGGTGACATGTCCCAAATGCCGTGCGGAATTTCAGAAGAAAAGCTGAAAATAATGATGTATAAAGAAGGAAAAAAGCGTTCATAATGAAGATAGACAGGAAAGGAGATCTTTATTATGAAATGGTTTAAAAGGTACACAGCGGCAGCGCTTCTTATGGTTCTTGTACTGACGGCGGCAGCGTGCGGACGCTCAGACAAGAATACGACGGACGGAAACTCAACGCAGGAAAACACCGTAAACGACGGAACAGATGAAACAGACGGTACGATGGACGGAACGGTAGAGGAACCTACGGATAAAAATGCGGTGGAAGACGTAACAGACGGAGCGGGGGACGCTCTCGAAGATATGGGAGACGGCGTGATGGACGGCGTGGACGATGTGGTAGACGGAGCGGAAAACGCAGTGGACGATATCACGGGTCAGACGAAGAACTGAGTGGAAATCCGGCAAAAAGCTGAACTTTTTGCCGGATTTCCTTGTTGCAGGCAGGGAAGAAATGCGTTATACTGGTACATAGATCAGAGCAGAGCGTGGAAAGTTTCGGAAGCGCTGCGCAAGAAATCATAAAAGGACAGGGATTAATATTATGAAATGCACGACTGTAAAAGAATTATACCGGGATACTCAGAAGTATCTTGATCAGGAGATTACGGCAGCCGGATGGCTTCGGAGCAATCGAGGTTCCAAGGCTTTTGGCTTTCTTGTACTGAGCGACGGAAGCTGCTTCCAGACGCTCCAGGTGGTATACCACGATACGATGGACAATTTTAAAGAGATATCCAAGCTGAACGTAGGGGCGGCGGTTATTGTGAAGGGAAAGCTTGTAGCTACGCCGGACGCAAAACAGCCCTTTGAGATTCAGGCGGACGAAGTAATGGTAGAGGGTGATTCCGCACCGGATTATCCGCTTCAGAAGAAGCGCCATTCCTTTGAGTATCTTCGTACCATCTCTCATCTTCGTCCGAGAACGAATACCTTCCAGGCAGTATTCCGCGTACGTTCGCTGATTGCCTATGCGATTCATCAGTTCTTTCAGGAAAGAGGTTTCGTCTATGTACATACGCCTCTTATCACAGGAAGCGACTGTGAGGGTGCGGGAGAGATGTTCCGAGTGACGACTCTTGATCCGAAAAATCTTCCGATGACAGAAGACGGAGAGATCGACTACAGCCAGGACTTCTTCGGCAAGGAGACGAACCTGACGGTAAGCGGACAGCTCAACGGCGAAACCTATGCGATGGCGTTCCGCGATATCTACACCTTCGGACCTACTTTCCGTGCGGAAAATTCCAACACGACGCGTCATGCGGCTGAGTTCTGGATGATTGAGCCGGAGATGGCTTTTGCAGATCTGGATGACAATATGGAAGTCGCTGAGGCGATGCTTAAATATGTGATAAGCTATGTGCTGGAGAATGCCCCGGAGGAGATGAACTTCTTTAACCAGTTTGTGGACAAGGGACTTCTGGAGCGTCTGAACGGAGTGCTGAATTCCGAGTTTGACCATGTGACTTACACAGAGGCGATTGAGATTCTTGAGAAGAACAACGACAAGTTCGACTATAAGGTAAGCTGGGGCTGCGATCTGCAGACAGAGCATGAGCGTTACCTGACAGAGCAGGTATTTAAGCGTCCGCTCTTTGTGACAGATTATCCGAAAGAGATTAAGGCATTTTATATGAAGCAGAATGACGACGGAAAGACTGTGGCAGCCATGGACTGCCTCGTTCCGGGGATCGGCGAGATTATCGGCGGAAGCCAGAGAGAGGATGATCTCGGCAAACTGACTGCCCGTATGAAGGAGCTTGGACTGAACGAGGAAGATTACGGCTTTTATCTTGACCTGCGCAAATACGGCTCTGTCCGTCATTCCGGTTTCGGTCTGGGCTTTGAGCGCTGTGTAATGTACCTGACAGGCATGTCAAATATCCGCGACGTAATTCCGTTCCCGCGTACCGTAAAGAACTGCGATCTGTAAAAACAGGAAAAAACATTCCCCCGGGGCGGGTTGTGACGGGAACTTTTCTGTGCTATACTGAGCGCGGTAAACAGAATCGCCGCGAGGCGTTAGAAAGAGAAAACGGACAGATGAGTGAAGAAAAGCATACCCACACGGCGGCTGACGGAACGGTTTATGAGCACGTTCATACGCATGGCTGCAAAGAGGAAGCCCACGGGCACAGTCACAGTCATGGACATACGCATACGCATCAGAATACGAGGGCGGTACTGAACCGGCTTTCCAGAGCGATAGGACATATGGAATCTATCAAGCGCATGGTGGAAGACGGAAGAGACTGCAGCGAGGTTCTGATTCAGCTCTCTGCTGTCAAGGCTGCGATTAACAATACGGCAAAGGTGATTTTGAAGGATCATATTGAGCATTGTATGGTGGACGCAGTAGAAAGCGGCGATCATGAGGCGATTGAAGAGCTGACGGAAGCGATAGACAGATTTATTAAATAGCTTGCAAAAGGAGACAGACAGGAGTATAATCAGTTTGTCAAACAAAATAACACGGAAAATGGGGAGCTGCAAAAGCGGCTGAGAGGAGACTGCGTGGTCTCGACCCACAACCTGATTTGGATAATGCCAACGTAGGGATATATTTGCCGATAAAGGAAGTGCCTGCGCACTTCCTTTTTTGTAAGTAAGGAGATGCCTGCAGGCGTCTCCTTACTTGTTTTATATCATGACAGGGCTGTCCAGTCAGAGAAAAGGAGAGGAAAAGAAAAATGAGTACAAAAACAGAACAGAAGGAACTGACAAAAAAGCTGGCTTTAGCCGGAGTGCTGATCGCTCTGGCAACAGCGGGCAGTGTGATCAGCTTTCCGGTGGCAGGAAGTAAATGCGCGCCGGTGCAGCACATGGTAAATATTCTGGCGGCTGTATTGCTTGGTCCGGGGTGGGGCGTAGGAATTGCCTTTTGCGCCAGCCTTCTTCGGAATCTGATGGGAATTGGAAGCCTGATGGCGTTTCCGGGCAGTATGGCAGGAGCATTTCTGTGCGGAATGGTCTGTCTTTATACGAAGGATCTGAAACTGACCTGTCTTGCAGAGACGTTTGGAACGAGTGTTTTGGGCGGTCTGGCAGCCTGGCCGGTCGCAAAATTTTTTATGGGTGCTGAACCGGCAGGACTTTTCATTTATGTAGTTCCGTTTCTGATTTCTACGGCAGCAGGAAGCATCCTTGCCTTCATCCTCATTTCTGTTCTGGAAAAAGGCGGAGTACTTCGGCAGTTTGCGCCGGAAAAGAGATGGAAATGAGGAAACGATACAGACCGGGAGTACACTGTATCACCAATCCGGTGACGATGCAGGGGGTGGCAAACATTCTGCTTGCTGCGGGCGGAAGGGCAATTATGGCTCAGGCTCCGGAAGAGGTAGAAGAAATCACAGCCCTTTGTCAGGCTCTTCTTCTGAATACGGGTGTGCCGTCAAAGGAGAAGATAAGATCCTGTATTCTGGCGGGGAAAAAGGCGAATATTCTTGGGATTCCCGTTGTCCTGGACCCGGTCGGAGCGGGGGCGAGCCGCTTTCGGGCAGAACAGCTGGAAATTCTGACAAAGAAGGTCCGGTTTTCCATTATCCGCTGTAATCAGGAAGAAGCAAAGGCGCTTCTTCATATCTGGGAAGGACGTTCCGGCGGCGTGGAGAGCGGCGCGGATGTAGAGGAGCAGGAGCAGCTTGCTCTGGCAGAAAGGATTGCCCTTGACTATGAATGTACGGCGTTTGTCAGTGGGAAAAGGGACGCGGTATCAGACGGAAAAGAGAGCAGAATCCTTGAGGGCGGAAGCAGGCGGCTTGCACGTCTGACGGGAGGCGGCTGTATGCTTTCGGCTCTCTGCTCTTTGATGTGCGGACTGGGAATGACTCCTTATGAGGCTGCGCTTACGGCAGGCCGCCTCTGGAGAGAAAGCGCAGCGCTGGCAGAAAGACAGACAGAGGCAGTCGGCGCAGGGATAGGAACTTTTCAGACGAAGCTTTTTGACGCAGTCGAAGAATTATTTTACAGGGGAGAAAAAGAATGAGGATAGAAAGAGAAAGCCTGCGCCTTTATGCAGTTACGGATGGAAGATGGCTTCCGGGGAAGAAAAAGGCTTCGGAGGAGCTTGCGGCTGTGACGGAGGAGTTGATTCGCGCAGGTGTCACCTGCGTGCAGCTTCGTGAAAAAGGGAAGAGCGACGCGGAATTACTCGAAGAAGCTCTTGCGCTGAAGGAAGTATGCAGACGCTTCGGAGTTCCTCTTATTATCAACGACAGAGCCGACATCGCGAAAAAAGCGGGAGCCGACGGGGTTCATGTGGGCTTGGAGGATATGGAAATCGAGAGGGCAAGAGAATTTCTTGGCGGCGGTTATATTATCGGAGCGAGCGCGCATAATGCTGAGGAAGCGGTTCAGGCACAGGAGGCAGGAGCTGACTATATCGGCTGCGGAGCTGTTTTTGGAAGTGTGACAAAGACAAATGTGACAAGACTCCCCCTTGAAGAGCTTGCCGAAATTTGTGCGTCGGTCAGGATTCCTGCTGTCGCTATTGGAGGAATTGACGCGGAAAATATCGGACTTCTAAAGAAAACAGGCGTCTGCGGAGCTGCGGTAATCAGCGCTCTTTTTGCTGCGGAAGACAAAAAAAGGGCGGTGAAAGAGCTTCTTTTAAGATGGGAGGCTGGATATTGAAAACAGTATTGACGATTGCGGGAAGCGATTCGAGCGGAGGAGCCGGGATTCAGGCAGATATCAAGACGATGACGGTACATGGTGTCTATGCGGCGAGCGCGGTGACGGCGGTGACGGCGCAGAATACGACGGGCGTGTACGGAGTACAGAAGATAAGCCCTGATTTTCTCAGAAAGCAGATAGACTGTGTATTTCAGGATATCACCCCGGATGCAGTAAAAACGGGGATGCTGCCGGGGAAAGAACATGTTGAGGCAGTGGCAGAGGTGCTTTCTTTTTACAGGGCAAAGCATATTGTAACCGATCCGGTAATGGTTTCGACGAGCGGCACAAGTCTTATGGACGAGGCGGCAAAGGAGGCTTTAAAAGAGAAGCTGTTTCCCCTTGCAGAGCTGATTACGCCGAACATTCCGGAGACGGAGGAGCTTCTTGGAAGGCATGTCAGAACAAAAGAAGATATGGAGAGCGCGGCGGAGGAACTGCATAAGCGCTGGGGCTGCGCCGTTTTGTGTAAGGGAGGTCATTTCCCGGGAGAGGCAGACGATTTTCTTTACACAGAAAAAGGAGGATTCTGGATTCCCGGGGAGAGGATTCCAAGCGAAAATACACACGGGACAGGCTGCACGCTTTCCAGCGCGATCGCATGCCGCCTGGCCAGGGGTGAGTCCCTGAAAGAAGCTGTTTCCGGGGCAAAAAAATATCTCACGGGAGCTTTACAGGCAGGGCTTAATCTGGGAAAGGGAAACGGACCCTTAAATCATATGTACGAGACAGGAGGAAGAATTTAATATGAGAACTTATACAACACAGATGGATGCTGCAAGAAAGGGAATGATCACAGAGGAGATGAAGATCGTTGCCGGGAAAGAACATATGGAAGAGGAAACACTTCGCAGACTGGTGGCAGAAGGAAAGGTTGCAATTTGCGCGAACAAGAATCATACCTGCCTCAGCCCTGAGGGTGTGGGAAGTATGTTGCGGACGAAGATTAATGTAAATCTTGGCGTATCCCGCGACGTAAAAAATTACGATGTGGAGATGGAGAAGGTAATGAGCGCAGTCAATATGGGGGCGGAAGCTATTATGGATCTTTCCAGCCACGGCGATACGCAGCCGTTCCGCCGCAAGCTGGTGAAGGAATGTCCCGTGATGATAGGAACCGTTCCCGTATATGACAGCGTCATTCATTATCAGAGAGATCTGGATACCCTGACAGCCAGAGATTTCATTGAAGTGATCCGTATGCACGCTCAGGACGGCGTAGACTTTGTGACGCTTCACTGCGGCATCACGCGCAAAACCATAGACCAGATTCGCAGGCATAAGCGCAAAATGAATATCGTAAGCCGGGGAGGAAGTCTGGTATTTGCGTGGATGAGCATGACGGGAGAAGAAAATCCGTTTTATGAATATTACGATGAGATTCTTGATATCTGCGAGGAGTACGACGTTACGATTTCTCTGGGAGACGCCTGCCGTCCCGGCTGCCTGGCTGACGCCACCGACGTATGTCAGATAGAAGAGCTTGTACGCCTGGGAGAGCTTACAAAGAGAGCATGGGATCACAACGTTCAGGTCATGGTTGAAGGACCGGGGCATGTTCCGCTTGATCAGGTGGCAGCCAATATGGAGATCCAGAAAAGCATCTGTATGGGAGCTCCCTTCTATGTCCTTGGACCTATCGTGACAGATATTGCGCCCGGCTACGATCACATTACAGCAGCCATCGGCGGGGCTGTGGCAGCCATGAGCGGAGCAGCCTTTCTCTGTTATGTGACTCCTGCGGAACATCTGGCTCTTCCTAATGTCGATGATGTAAAGCAGGGAATTATAGCCTCTAAAATTGCGGCGCACGCAGCTGATATAGCGAAGGGAATACCGGGAGCGCGGGAAATAGACGATAAGATGGCAGACGCAAGGCGGGCGCTCGACTGGGAAGCGCAGTTTGCCTGCGCTCTTGATGAGGAGACGGCGCGGGCGATACGCGCTGACAGGCTTCCGGAGGATGATCACAGTGATACATGCAGCATGTGCGGAAAATTCTGCGCTGTGCGCAGCATGAATAAGGCGCTGGCAGGAGAGCATATCGATATTCTGTAACTTTATCAGGGAAGGCGCATATACTGTAAGAAACATAGAAATCAGAAGGGAAATCTATGCGCAGCTTTCCGATAAGAATCATGCAGACAGATGAGACAGATACGGGACGCTTAAGAGTACAGGTTACATCTGCGTCAGGAGCAGTACCGATTCCTGATGCAGATGTCGCCATTTATTACACGGGGGAACCGGGAAGGCAGTTGGAGGATGTGAAGACGGACAGTTCCGGACAGACGGAGGATATTTCGCTTGCAGCGCCGCCTCTTGAATACAGCATGGAGCCGGGCGAAGAGCAGCCTTATTCCGAATATACGCTTTCTGTCACAGCGCCGGGCTATGAGCCGGTGGAGATTGTAGGGACAGAGATTCTGCCGGAGACGACGGCGATACAGGAAGTCAGGATGGTTCCTCAAAAGCAGGAGGAGGAGTATGAGCGCTTTGTGATTCCGGCACATACGCTGTTTGGAAACTATCCGCCAAAGATTGCGGAAGCCGAGATAAAGCCGGTCAATGAGACAGGTGAGATTGTTTTAAGCCGTGTTGTCGTTCCAGAGTACATTATCGTACATGACGGGGCTCCGACGGACAGCTCTGCTGCCAACTACTGGGTGCGCTACAGGGACTATATCAAAAATGTTGCAAGCAGCGAGATTTATGCAACCTGGAATGATGCGGCAATACGCGCCAACGTGCTCGCTATCATGTCTTTTACCCTGAACAGAGTCTATACGGAATGGTACCGCAATCAGGGGTACGATTTTACCATCACTTCTTCCACAGCCTTTGACCATAAATGGATCAACGGAAGAAATATTTTTGAAAGTATTTCGCGCGTCGTGGATGAGCTTTTCGGAAATTATCTTTCGAGACCAAACGTAAAGCAGCCGATTCTGACGCAGTACTGCGACGGACGGCAGGTAACCTGTCCCAACTGGATGAGTCAGTGGGGAAGCCAGTATCTTGCAGAGCAGGGCTATACGGCGGTGCAGATTCTGCGTAATTACTATGGGGATTCCATGTATATCAATCTGGCGGAAGAGATATCAGGCGTTCCGTCCTCCTGGCCGGGCTACAGCCTGACGGAAGGCGCGTCCGGACAGAAGATCCTGCAGCTTCAGGAGCAGCTGAACAGAATCGGAAGAGCATATCCGGTGATTCCCCGCATCTCGGAGGACGGAATCTACGGTCCCGCTACAGCAGAGGCAGTCCGGGTATTTCAGTCGGTATTCGGTCTTCCCGAAACAGGCGTAACCAATTATACTACCTGGTATAAGGTTTCAGAAATTTATGTGGCGGTGTCAAGAATAGCGGAGCTTAATCCGTGAAATCTTCTTGACGCGGCAGGAAGACATGTTGTAAAATAGAGTCCGTCTGAAAGAAGCGGCGCGCAGCGCAGGCAGAAGGCGGACTTATTTATGCGGATATGGCGGAATTGGCAGACGCGCCAGATTTAGGTTCTGGTGGGCAACCCCGTGCAGGTTCAAGTCCTGTTATCCGCACTGAGGCTAAAATCCCTTGTTCTAAGGGGCTTTAGCCTTTTTGTTTGCCAAGCACACGGGTACCACATGGATTTTTCATTTTTTTGATTTGCAGAGTATTTTTGGTTGTTGCAATAATACTTGACAGGCACAGGGCGGTTCATTATAATGAACGGTGTTCATATTGGACTTTCAGATGAAGACAGGAGGAAATGAAACATGAAACGCTATGTCAATACAGCTCTTCTGTACGCGGTTCTCGCCATGGCTGGAGGAGTATTTTACAGAGAATTTACGAAGTTCAGCGGGTTTGGAGGAGAGACTTCTCTCTCGGTAGTACATACTCACTACTTTAT
>CAUWNO010000036.1:0-17876 GCA_963559965.1 uncultured Lachnospiraceae bacterium
ATTTTTTTATGGAGCCCAAACTAAATGACATTGTGGCTGAATAGTTACAGAAAAAGGCAGGGCTTCTGATCTTGCAGATTTTATATCTGCTTTTACAGTAGCCCTGCCTGTCTTTCTCTTATTCTTTTAAAAGCGTCTCTTTCTGCAGATTCTGATATTCCACGATTCTCCGGTATATCTCTTCATAAGAAATAAGACTGAAATCCGTCACATCTATCTGCATGTCAAGTCCCAGCGCGATATCGTACTCCTTGTGAGCGATACCTGCCACAAACTCCTCGAAGCTGGGTTTGATTCTCGTTACAGAGCGAAGCATCTCAGGCGTATACGTCTCTTTATGATAGCTGGAAAGAAGATGCCCCGGATGTCTGCCGTCGTCCTCGTCACGGTTTGCACCCCGCCTGTATACCGTATCCAAATCTGTATAGAGGCAGATTGTCACAGCAGAATAGGAATATTCGTCCAGAAGCTCCTGAAGCTTTGGCTTATGCCTCTGGTAAAAGGGGTATTCTATCAGAATCATCTTATCTTCCCACATTCGCTTCTGTATGGTCAGATAAAATTCCTCTAGACTCCACCAGTTCAGTCTGTCTTTCTGTGCCTCATTGTCAAATCCAAACTCATCCCAGTTTTTCTCTTTGATTGCATCATAGCTTATCTTGACGATCTCATCGTTTTCGAGATAGGAAAGAAATCTCTGGGCTGTTCCGCTTTTACCGGTTCCAGGTCCTCCCGTAAAAATAATCAGTGTTCTGGGATCAGGAAATCTCTTTTTCATAGCTTTTCACCTAAAACTGAAACGTGCCGTCCCGCATAGCCTGCACATTCTCAGGACTGATTTTTCCTTCCATCGGTCCGAATGCCGCCACATTCAGCGCTCCGGCTGCGGCCGCGATATCGGCTGCTTCTTCTATACTCTTATTCTCCAGAAGGGCGCAGAGGAAAGCTCCTATTGATGTGTCGCCTGCTCCTGTGGGATCTACAGCTTCCACCTTATAAAGTCCCTGCTCCACTACTTTTCCGTCTCTTGTATAAATTCTTGAGCCGTTCGATCCCATTTTCAGCATCAGAATCTCAAGATTCGGATTTTCAAAGCATTTCTTTACAGCCAGCTCCACGTCGTCAATTCCCGTCAGCAGCTTCAGCTCGTCGAGACCCGGCGCAAAAAGGCTGGTCATCTCAAGCACTGCCTGAATAATCTCAAAAGATTCTTTGCTCTTATTCGGATTCGTGAGATGCTCCGTGCGCACGTTGGGATCAAAGCTTATCTTCGTTCCCTGCTCCCACATCGCCCTTGCCGTCTTCACAATCTCCCAGCCGTAGCTGAGCTTTGCTGTTAAAGCGCAGCCCATCACATGGAAATATTTTGCCTCCTTCAGCTCAGGAGCCGTCACATCCGGCATCACTGCCTTCGTAGCAGGAGTATCATCCCAGTGGAAAAGATATCTGCGGTCTCCGTCATGATCATAGGCTACGAAAGCACATGCCGTAGATCCATCCGGATCCACAAGAACTCTCGACACATCAACGCCGTCCTTTTTCAGCCGGTTCAGCATACACTCTCCAAATCCGTCCTGTCCTACTCCGGAAATGATTCCGCAGCTGTGACCCATTCTTGCCACTGTGGAAATCATAATTGCAGAAGAGCCGGAAGGATACGGACCGCTAAACAGAGCCGTCTCATTCAGGGGCTTGTCTACTTCTGTTCTCATAATCTCAACGAGCGTCTCGCCCATCGTCCATACTTCAGCCAAGCTCCTTCACCGCCTTTTCTTTCTGTTCTTCTGAGTCAAATTTCTGAATGAACTCTACTACCTCATGGTTCGGTCCGAGAATCGTAACGTATGCCACGCCGTGCTCCCAGTAAGGAAGAAATGCCGGTCCTTCGCGGAATTCGTAACCCGATTCTCTGGCTTCCTTTACGCATGCCACAATATCTGTGCAGTTCAGAGCAATATGATCAATCGCTCCTATCGCATTCGTCGCTCCGCCGTCCTTTTCATATGTCTCGATAAGAATATTTCCCCACTCAAAAAATTTAACAGGATTTCCGCCATAGACCGTCTCCCATTTCAGCTTAAATCCAAGATCCAGATAAAACTTCTCTGTCTTTGCAATATCGTCTGTCGGAATTCCGATATGCTGATATCCCTCTACGTATTGTGTAAGCATACATACCCTCCTTTAAAAATAAAACAGGGCGGATAATTCCTCTGTTGTTTCCTGAAATTATCCGCCCCGAACCTTCTGTTATTGATAAATACTTCTTAATACTGCCGGGGCTTTGCCGGAGCAGTTAAACAGATCGCTCTTTGACGCAATCTCGGCTGCAATCGCCTTACGTCCCGGTCCTACGATCTTACGGGGATCGTATTCTGTCTCAGGAAGTGTGCGAATCGCCTCTCTGACTGCATCCGTATATACCTTCTTCAGTCCTGTTCCAACGTTAATCTTACTCATGCCCATAGCAACGCATTTTCTGAAATCGTCTTCCGGAACTCCTGTGCCGCCGTGCAGAACGAGAGCAACGTCTGTCTTCTCACGAATCTCCTCCAGAAGATCGAAACGAATTTCCGGAGCCGCCTTATAGAAGCCGTGCGCTGTACCAATCGCAACTGCAAGAGCGTCAATTCCTGTCTTTTCTACAAATTCAGCTACCAGAGACGGATCGGTATAAGCCTTTCCGGACTCCTCCACATGGATGTTGTCCTCATGACCTGCGAGCATTCCAAGCTCTGCCTCTACAGAACAGCCTCCGATTCCATACGGGCTGTGATTATGTGCAAAATCTGCAATCTCCTTTGACTTTGCAATATTAATCTCAAAATCCTCGCTGGAAGCGTCAATCATAACATTCGTAAATCCTGCTACAACTGCCTGCTTGATCTGCTCAAGGTCCGTCGCATGGTCAAGATGCAGACAGAACGGAACTTCCGGATATGTCTTGGCGATTCCCTTTGCCGCCTCTGCAATCAGCTCCAGAGAACCGATATATTTAATTGCTCCCAGAGAAGCCATCAGGATAACCGGCGCATTTTTCTCACGCGCTCCTTCCACGATTCCTACCATCTCCGGAATGGTGCTGAAGTTAAACGCTCCTACCGCATATCTGTCCTCCGGCTTTGCGTCTGCTGCATTAGCAAGTTTTACAGAATCAGCCATAATCTGTTTCATTGTAAGTAACGGCATCTCTTTTTCTCCTTTTCTGATTTATCAAATTTTCTGTTCCGGCAGAATTCTACAGCTCCTTGTCAATAGCTTTTTTAACCATCACATATGCGCCGTAAGCCACTACCTTGTCGTTCAGCTGTGAAACGCGGATTCTGTCTTCCTCCACCGGGAAACAGGTATGTCTGCGAATCTCGTCCATCATTGTATCATGGAAGTATTTCTCGGCTTTTGCCATACCTCCTGCCAGTACAACGACATCCGGGTCAAACAGATTAAACAGGTTCGACAGTCCGACTCCGATATAATAGCCTTCCTGCCTCATCATATCAAGAGCATAGGGATCTCCCTGCTCCGCCGCGTCGCTTAAAAGTTTTCCATTGACCTTCTCCGGATCATAGTTTACTGCTTCAAACGCGCTGGAACGGACACCGCTGCGGATATCTCTTTTCATACGTTCGTTTACAGCAGTTCCGGACGCATACAGCTCGAAGCAGCCGCTTCCGCCGCAGCCGCACCGGGGTCCGGCAAAATTGATGGACACATGTCCAAACTCTCCGGCGAAACCGGAATGACCATGGAAGATTTCTCCTCCAATGGCGATTCCGCCGCCGCATCCTGTACTGATCGTCTGATACAGGACCACGTTTTCCCCTTTTGCCACACCTACGTTTGCCTCTGCCAGAGCGCCGAGGTTTCCGTCATTTTCTACGTAAACAGGCACTCCGAATTCTTCCCTCAGCCTGTCGCCAAGAGGGAAGTTTTTCCATTTCATCATCGGAACGTCTATGATGAGTCCCGTACGGTAATCAAGAGGTCCCGGAGCTGCCACTCCGATTCCGGCAAGCTCCTCCTGAGTCTTTCCCGCTGCCTCAAGAACCTCTCTTGCAAGCTCTACCGTATTCTGAAATACGGCGTCCTCGCCTTCATACGTTCTTGAACTTCTTACCAGAAACTCTGTCACCGGCTCCCCCTGGCTGTTAAACAGCACAGAGGTCGTCTTTGTTCCGCCGATATCGATAATCAAAAAATATTTCATATGCCTATTCCATCATCGGGACGATTTATTCATCGTCCTTACCCTTCTGTGCCATATCCAGCATAACAGCCAGAATGATGATTGCGCCGATAACTACCTTCTGCCAATAAGCGGAAATCTCCATCAAAGTCATTCCGTTGTTGATAACTGCGATGATTGCGCATCCGAACATAGCACGCGCAACAGAACCTGTTCCTCCTGACAGAGACGTTCCTCCAAGTACAGTCGCTGCAATAGCGAACATCTCATATCCATCTCCTGTATTCGGATGGCCGTTATTTACCTTGGAAGCGGCTACAATACCTGCAAGACCAGCCGTAATGCCACAAATCATATGAGATTTCAGAGTTACCATCTTTGTATTGATACCGCACATATGAGCTACCGCCGGGTTAGAACCTACAGCAAATACATGACGTCCAAATACTGTCTTTGTCAGAATGATATGGAAAATCACAACTACGATAATTGTAAAGATAACAATAACCGGAATAATACCTGTCTTAAAGCTTTCTGTCTTAATCAGTCGGCCTGCTCCCAGTACGGAGAAACCGTTCGGAAGACCATATACCGGACCGCCTCCTGAGATGATATAAGCAAGTCCTCGGAACGCCTGCATCAGAGCCAGCGTACAAATCATCGGAACAAGACGTCTGTATGCGATCAGCCATCCGATAAAGAGACCGATAACAGCTCCGCCTACAAGACCTACAACGATAGATACTGCCATACATGCCAGCGTAGACTGCACGCCGAGAGCCAGAACCGCCTTCGCCGCAAGAATACCTGTGATAGCCATAGTAGAACCAACACTGATATCGATACCGCCCAAAATAATTACATAGGTAAGTCCTGTCGCAAGAATCGCGTTCAGACACATCTGTCCGAACAGGTTGATGACATTCGCTGTTTTTAAGAATGTGCTGTTTCCAATGGAGAAACCGACAACAAGAAGTATCAGTACCACTACAACAATATTATCAGTGATTAACTGTTTCACATTACCTTTTTTCATTTCCTTCTTTTCCTCTCTCTATTAAAGATTCCTGTAATCATGCCTTATCTTTTTTCTGTTTCGCATCCGAACCGTCAGAGACAGGGTTCGCAAGAGAAATCAGATTCAGCTCTGTGATCTCAGCCCGGCTCAGCTCTCCGGTCAGACGGCCCTCTGACATAACGTACGCTCTGTCAGCCACCTTGATAATCTCCGGCATATCCGAAGATACCATGATAATCGCACCGCCGTTTTCCACAAACTGATCCATCAGTGCATAAAACTCTGCTCTCGCATTTACGTCGATACCCTTTGTCGGCTCGTCAAGAATCAGAAGTTTTACGCCGGCTGCCAGCCATTTAGAAAGGATAACCTTCTGCTGATTTCCTCCTGAAAGGTTTCTGCAGAGAGTCTGGATATTCGGAGCCTTGATTTTCAGCTTCTCCATATATTCCTCGCTGCTCTGTTTCTCCCATGGAACGTTTACAAAACCATGCTTTGCATGGAACGGAAGGTTAGGAAGGGCAATGTTTTCTTCAATGTCCTTCTTAAGAAGAAGTCCTGTCCGGCGGCGGTCCTCAGTCGCCAGACCGATTCCTCTGCGGATTGCATCCGCCGGATTCTTAATATGTACTTCCTCACCGTTAAGATAAACTTTTCCTGAGGTAAGCTTTGTAGCTCCAAAGATAGCTTCCATAACCTCAGTACGGCCTGCACCTACCAGTCCGGAGAACGCCACAATCTCTCCGGCGTTTGCATGGAAGCTGACGTTCTCGAACACGCCCTTCTGGCAGAGCTTTTCTACGCGGAGTACCTCTTCCTTTGCCGTGTGATCCGGCTTCACGAAAGCTCCCAACTCACGACCGACCATGCTGTTGACAATGGTCTGCTCATCTACGTCTTTGATTTGATATTCTGCAACCTTAAGACCATCGCGGAAAATCGAGCATCTCTCACAGATAAGAGACAACTCTGCCATACGATGGGTTACATAGATCATCGTAGTATTAGCCGCTTTCATTTTCTTCACCTGCTCAAAAAGAGAATCAATCTCTTTCTCAGAAAGCGAGGAAGTCGGCTCGTCAAGAACTACCACCTTTGCATGTTTTGCAATAACCTTTGCAATCTCTACCATCTGCAGCTGTGCGGCTGTCAGAGTAGAGCAAAGAGTGTGCGCGTCAATCTCAAGCCCCATTTCATCCAACACAACCTGTGCGTCGGCTTCCATTTTTGTACGGTCAAGAAGTCCGTTCTTCTTTCTGGGCTCGCATCCCAGATAAATATTTTCTGCCACGGTCAGATGCGGAGCAATCGACGTCTCCTGCTGGATTACGGCGATTCCGGCATCCAGAGCATCCTTGGGCGTTTTAAAATGACATACCTTTCCGTCCAGAAGCACCTCGCCTCTCGTCGGTTTATAAATCGAAGCAATGATTTTGATCAGCGTAGATTTTCCGGCGCCGTTCTCACCGACCAGAGCATGGCATTCGCCGGGATAGAAATCTATGCTGATATCCTCCAGCGCTTTTACACCCGGAAATTCCTTGGCAATATTTTTCACCTGTAAGACCGGTTCCATATCTGTCCTCCATTTCCTTTTTATGAAAAAGAGGACCGGATTTCCTGTATCCGGCCCTCCTTCAGACCAATCTAATATTTAGTCCGTGTTCTCGTAGGTATTATTTAAGGTAATCAGCTACGTTATCAGCTGTTACAAGCTGGCACTCGATAAGATCCTTCTGCTCGCCTGCAACTGCGCCTGTCTCAAAGTACTCAGCAATCTTGTCAACGATACCAGAACCGATTCCTACCGGATCCTGTGCAACTTCTGCAACCCATGTCTTGCCTACTTCCGGATCTGCGATGTACTCGCATGCTGTCTGTCCAGCGTCAAATCCAACAATCTTTGTGCTTGCGCCTGCAGACTGGATGGAAGCCAGAGCGCCGTATCCTGTCGGGTCACCTACAACAAAGATGTAGGACAGGTCATCGCCGTGCTGTGTAATCAGGTTCTGCATGATATCGGAAGCCTTGGACTGATCGTTGTCAGCGTCCTGAGACTCGATAAGCTTAAGGTCTTTTCCACCGTCGATAGCTGCCTGGATTGTCTCCTCAAAGCCTGCCTGACGGTCTCTTGTAGACTGTGCGGATGCGTATGTGATACATCCTACTGTAGATCCTTCCGGAGCGTTCTCTACTACATACTCACCAGCTGTTACGCCACCTGCGTAGTTGTCAGATCCTACGAAGGAAACATACTGATCAAGATACTGATCATCCAGAGTACAGTCAAATGTAAAGATCTTTACTCCCTGCTCGTTTGCAGCCTGAATTGCAGGCATTGTTCCTGCCGGGTCATTAGCGGAAAGAGCGATTGCATCGTATCCTGCTGCCACATAGTTGTTAATCAGGTCGCTACAGATGTTTCCATCAAGCTGCTGGTCAGCCAGTGTCGGAGCCGGAATTCCAAGTGCCTCGCACTGTGCCTTGATTCCTTCTTCAACGCTCTGGTAGAATGCGTCATTCTCTGTACCAACGATGAATGCAAGCTTCAGATCTGAAAGAGCCTTTGTCTCGCCTGCCTCTGCCTCTGCTTCGGGAGCCTTCTCCTCTGTGCTCTCCTGTGCCGGTGCATCTGCCGGAGCCTTGTCTTCTTTGCTTCCGCATGCTGTCATGGATACAACCATCGCTGCTGTAAGCAGAGCTGCCAATACTTTCTTTTTCATTTTTTCGTCCTCCTGTTTAAATGTTTTTAGTGTATATTAATACTCCATGCCTAGGAGTATACACTTCTCTCCCTTTTTCTTATCTGTTTTCCCTGTGAAAACTCTTATTTTGCCGCCGGATATTCTGTGCAGAGGAGACGGTAAGCCGGCTCATCCTCTTCAATAGACGGGTATCTTCCCAGCGGATTCTTGAAGCGATTATCTGTATTATCATCATTTGTAGTGGACACTTCTCCGATAAGAGCCGGTCCACCTTCCGGAATGATGAATTCATGATACAGATACGGATACATCGTAAAGCTTTCTCCCGGATGAAGAACTACCTGCTCTCCTGCCGGTACCTTGTACTGTCTTCCGTCCTTGCACAGCAGCACGTCGGTATCCAGGAATTCTTCTGTCTCCGGGTCTGCATTGTAGAAGGTAAAGATAATATCATTTCCGCCGCGGTTGATAATGTCTTCCATCTTGTTCCAGTGGAAATGCATCGGGGAAATCTGTCCCGAATCGCACATCATGATTTTCTCTGCATAAGGTTTTTTATACTTCGGATTATGTACGTTTCCATTACGGATAGTAATCAGAGCAAGTCCGAGCGTATCAAAGTGTCCCTCACCGTAATCTGTAACGTCCCATCCGAGAGCGTTGTCACGAATCTCGTCGTACTCGTGTCCTTTCTCCGCCCACTCTTCCGGGGTAAAGCTCAGATACGGAGGAAGCGCGAACTTATACTCCTCCAGAAGCGCCTCAAATTTCTTGATGACCGCATTGATTTCTGATCTTTTCATAATGTTCCTCCTTAATTTATTTCCTTTTATTTTAATTATTTTTTATTGCGTTTATCTTCTCTATCGCCTTCTCGATATTCTCTTTTCCCTCAATCACTGAGAATTTCAGGGTGTTTGTCTCTTTTTCAAAGGGCGCCAGATAATGTACGCTATCCTGCTCGATATGATGCAGCTTTCCGTATACGCTGGAATTGGACGGCTCCAGACCAAGTACATAATCTCCGGAAGCCATAGATTTCCACTCCATAAAATACGGAAGATTCTTTTTATTGAATTCAATCGTCATTCCGATCTGAAGCTCATGATTTGCCACAAGAACCATGGTGTCAAGCTTCTCATCTGCCTGAATATCGTGAATAAATACATATTCCGGCTCGTTGTCTATCGGAGCTTCTATCTTATCCCAATCCTTAACATGCTCTTCGGAAAACGCTTCCCTTCCTTCCGTCTTCACAGCCGGAACATAAAGTCTGCAGTTTTCATTCAGGAAAGGATATCCCAGATTACAGTGGTATAAGAGCATCAGAGGTTCCGGACGGAAAGCCTGATTCTCAATCTCGTCTGTCACCGTAATGCTGTTCTCTCCCAGCACGCTTTCTATCTTTCTGCGCATCACCATGTTCTCACCGAACAACTCTGCTTCCCGCATCTCTCCGGAAATCACAAGCCTGCATGCTCCGTCTTCTGTAATCACGTCTGTGCACACATGCTCTGCCGGAGTCGTACGCATTCTACCATGCATCGGGTAATCTTTTCCCTCTACAGTACAGGGAGCACAGATATTTTCCAGTCCGCAGGTAAAAAATAACCCTCCCATGATGCTTCGCTGCGCTTCCTGCCCGTTTGTATCATACTGATTTCTTCCCTGTAAACCAGGCTTTGCCATAAACGTCATATTCATGCCCTTATAAGAAAAATCAGTAATATCCAAAGCTTTGTCTGCCGCGGAGTGAAACGCAATATCTCCGCATTTGGCTTCAATCGCGTTCAGATGCTCCGCACGTCCTTCCTTATAAGTAATCGGACGCGCATATACAAGCTGCTGAAGGCTTCCGCAATATTTCATCAATTCTCTGTCCATAACCGGACTCCTTTATCTCTTATTCAAGGTTTGCGTGATATCTCCACAGGCTCTTCATGTCAAGTCCCCGCTCCTCAATAATCATCTTTGCAACGACGTCGCCGAAAAGCAGAAGGCTCTGCTCAAACAGAGAAGTCATCGGCTGAACGGAATCAATCTCATCCTCAAGATAATTCTTCGTTCTCACGGGAATTCTTACCATGAATTCACACAGATCCTTCATTTCACTGTTCGGATTGGAACCGATATGTACAATCTTTGCTCCGATGCTGTGCGCCTTTTTTGCAATTCCCAGAGGAAACAGGGAGCCGCCGCTGCCCGAACCTACAATAAGCAAATCCTTGTCCGTAATCGCCGGCTCTGTAATCTCTCCCACATAATGTGTTCTGATTCCCAGATGAGCCAATCTCTTGCAGATAGCCTGAAGAGAAAGAAGAACTCTTCCTACTCCTACGAAATACACCTGTTCAGCTTCCAGAACTGCTTTCACAAATTTCTCTACCGTTTCCGGCTCTACTGCTCCCAGAGCCTTATCAAGCTCCGCAAGCACCTCTTCTACTGTATGCTTATAATTTGTATCATAATACCCCATAATTTATGCCTCTCTATCTGCCGTTCAGCCTGTCTTCCATCTGTTTCAGCTCTTTCAGGCTTTCTTCCTGCGCGTCCTTCCGGATGCAGGTGCTTCCGGCTACAAAAATATTGGCTTCTCCTGTTCCGCCGTAGTTCTCGATATTCTCCGGAGATATTCTTCCGTCAAGAATCACCTTCGTATCAAGTCCTCTGGATGAAATCATCTCATGCAGATCGTGAATCTTTTTCGCTGAATAAGGCGTCTGCGCCTCTCCCTTTACCTGTGCAAATCCCGGATTAATCAGCATCAGAAGAACTGCGTCGCACTTATCCAGGATATATTCCAGTTCACCAAGCGGCGTCGCCGGCTTTAAGGCTACTCCCGCCCGGATTCCCTTGCTGTGAATATAGTTCAGCATTCCATCCACATGATCGCAGGTCTCTATATGAAATACAATCTGCGAAACGCCCGCCTCAATCAGTTCATCCACAAAGAACTGCGGATCCTTTACCATGACATGCGCTTCCATCTCCAGATTTGTCTTTTTTGCAAGCTGCTTGACTGTATCGAGTCCAAGCGGCATACTCGGACTGAAGTGCCCGTCCAGAATATCCACATGAATCATTTCCAGCCCTGCCTCTTCCACCAGTCTGCACTGCTGCTCCAGATTACACATGTCCAGAGTAATCAGAGACGGGGAAACGTGAAAAGATTTTTTCCATACCTGCTCTTTCATAGCTTCTTTGTTCTCCTGCCGTTCCTATTAGTACATTCACCTTACTAAGAATCTAAAAATATAATAACACTCTATCCGTCCTACGTCAATACTTCGATTCATTTTTGATATTTTACATAATTTTAACGTGTGATTTTTGTGCAAATTGCTCACAGTCTTCTTTTTTCACCTTTTTTAGTCCCGTCATCTATTTTCCTTTTTCTGCATTTCTGCCCTGGCGCGCGCAAAATCCCGCCATACTAAAAAACTGCCGCTCCGGCAGACTTTCTCTACCTTTGCAGCAGTTTTCTTATGTTCTTTCAATCAATCAAATCGCCTTCAAAAGTCTTGTTCACCGCATTACATACGGCGCCCAGAACCATCGCCTTATCGAGAAATCTTACCTTTCTGACAAGCGTTCTGACTTTTTTATTGGCATATTTTCTCTGATTGATAATATCCTCCAGGAGCTGTACGCAACGCTCCGGCCAGTAAACGCTGTCCATTCCCAGAAGGATAATTTCAAAATTCAATATGTTTTCCAGACTGACCACAGCGCAGGAAAGGTCCTGCACCATTTCCGTCATAATGCTTTGGATTCTGGGATCGTCATCCATTCCGAAAATCGTCTGGATATCCTTTTTCTCTCCCAGAATTCTTTCTGCCTTTTTCTCTATCACCTTGGAGCTGATATAAGTCTCAAGGCAGCCGATGCCGCCGCACACCTCGCATTTATTGCCCTGCGAATCGATAGAAACGTGTCCTATCTCCGGAGGATATCCCGAATTGCTCTGGTAGCGCCGCCCTCCCGTTATGATACCGCAGCCGACGCCGTCCTCAATTCCGAGCAGAAGCATATCCTGATATCCCTGTCCGTTTCCAAACAGCTGCTCTACCAGAGCCACGCTCTGCACGTCGTGATCAAGAAATACGGGAAGACCGTATTTTTCTTCCAGCGGCTTCGACACAGAAATATTTTTCAGACCATGGAAGTAACCGGGGTTTATAATTTTCCCCTGCTTTACGTCTACCGGCCCGGGTGTGGAAACGCCGATGGCAATTACCTGCGTCTCTCCCTCCAGAATCCTGTCGAGAAGACCACAGACCGCCTCTATCAGCATCTCCCCATTTTCCCACTCCCGGTCAATCCGTTCATACTTATACATTTCCAGCCGCATATCGCACAGAACCGCCTCCGCGTATCCTCTTCCGATCAGCACGCCCGCGTACCGTGGCGAGTTCACTCCGATCTCCAGCTTCACCGGACTTCTTCCCTGCTCTCTTGAGGCTTCTTTTCCGTATTCCGGCGCCGCCTCATGAAGATATCCCTGCTCCATCAATTCATTTACGATTGCGGAAATAGCCGTCTTCGTAAGCCCCGCTTTCTTGGAAAGCTCGATTCTTGAAGAACACTCTCCCGTCGCAATCAGCTGAAGCACAAGTCCCCGGTTTCTTTTTTTCAGATAATTTTTATTTACTCCGCGTCCATACATAGTTTATCGGTTTTCTGCAAGAAACGCTTCTATCTTCTCGCGTGTCGGAAGAGAGGCTATCGCTCCTTTTTCTCTGACTGATAAAGAACCGCTTACGTTTCCGTATGTAACCGCCTTTTTCAGAATCTCTGCATTCAGCTGCTCTGTGGAGGATACCCCCTGATTCAGGACTTCGGAAAGGAATCCGCCCCAAAATGCGTCGCCCGCTCCCGTCGTGTCTGCCACCTTATCCGCCCGGTAGCCCGGAATCACATACGACTGCCCGTCATAGAACAGTTCCGCTCCGTCTCCGCCAAGAGTCAGGACAACTGCCGCAATCTCATATTCCTTCATCACAGAAAGGATATTGTCATGTCCGCCGACCATTTCGACTTCCTCGTCAGACAGCTTCAGGAAATCCACATACTTCAGGATGGAAAGCACCTTTTTCGTACACGCTTCCTTGTCGTCCTTCCACATCAGATTGCGGTAATTGATATCAAAGCCCACCAGCTTGCCCAACTCATGCGCTCTTGCCATCGCATACTCCGTAGCCTCCACAGCCTTTCCCGCAGAAAGGGAGCAGGAGCCTGCCTGAATCAGTCTGCATGTTTTGAGATCTTCATCGCGGATCTCACTTTTCTCCAGCATCATATCTGCTCCGGGCTTTCTTGCAAAGGTAAAGCTTCTGTCGTTGTGCTCATTCAGAGACACAAACGCCATTGTAGTAATCGCTTCCTGCGTCATCTCAGGCGCAAGCGGCGTAACCTGATTCTCTCTCAGTGTCTGAAGCAGAAATCTGCCGAAATCATCATCCCCCACCTTACAGTAAATACCGGCTTCTAATCCGTTTCTGGCTGCGGCAATCGCCACGTTTGCAGGCGCTCCGCCCGCATTTCTGATGTAGCTGCCTTTCTCCTGTCCCGGAATAAAGTCGATTACCATTTCTCCAATCGTAATAAAATCCATATTCCCTCCTGTATAGTAAACAAATTAGCATGAATGAATGGGGCAATACGGCCAAGCCGCGTACTGCCCCCTGCACATCGCCTTTATATCAAATCATATCAACTGAACAGGAAAAGTCAATCCTTTTTTCAAAAAGAAAATCTCCTTTTCTCCTGCGTCACATCCTGCGTATCCGTTCTACCGCTGCCTCTGTATTTTCCCCCGAGCCGAAAGCCGTCAGGCGGAAATACCCTTCTCCGCTCGGTCCAAATCCGGATCCCGGCGTCCCGACGACTCCCGCCCTCTCCAGAAGACAGTCAAAAAATTCCCATGAAGTCATGCTATCCGGGGTTTTCAGCCAAATATACGGCGCGTTCACTCCGCCGAACACCGTATATCCCGCCTCCTTCAGCCCTTCTCTGATAACGCGCGCATTATTCATATAATATGCAATCTGTTCCTTCAGCTGCTGCTTTCCCGCCTCTGAATAAACAGCTTCTCCCGCTTTCTGCACAATGTAGGGCGCGCCGTTATACTTTGTCCCGTGCCTGCGCGCCCAGAGAGCATGAAGCGGCGTCCTGCCGCAGACAAGCTCCTTCGGAACAACCGTGTAACCAAGGCGTACGCCTGTAAAGCCCGCGTTTTTGGAAAAACTTCTCAGCTCTATCGCGCAGGCTCTGGCTCCCTCACATTCATAAATCGTATGCGGCACATGTTCTTCTGTAATATACGCCTCATAAGCTGCATCGTATATAATCACTGCTCCCATCCGGAGCGCATAATCGACCCACATCTGAAGCTGCTCCTTCGTCACAGCCACCCCTGTCGGATTGTTCGGAAAACACAGATAAATGATATCCGGCGTCTTATCCGGAAGCTCCGGCACAAAGCCGTTTCTTTCGGTACACGGCATATAAATCACATCGCTCCATTTTTCCGAAACAGGATCATAGGTTCCCGTCCTACCTGCCATCACATTCGTATCCACATAGACAGGATAAACAGGGTCGCAGACGGCTATCCTGTTGTCTGTGCTGAATATCTCCTGGATATTTCCCGAATCGCACTTGGCGCCGTCACTGATAAAGATCTCATCCTCTGTAATCTGCGCTCCCCGCTTCTGAAAGTCCTCTCTCGCTATCACGCTGCGTAAGAATTCATACCCCTGATCCGGAGCATATCCGTGAAAGGTCTCTGCCGCTCCCATCTCATCTACCGCCTTATGAAGCGCCTTAATAATCGCCGGAGCCAGAGGCTGTGTCACATCTCCAATTCCCAGACGGATAATCGACTTCTCCGGATACTCTTTTTCATAGGCTGCCACCTTTTTCCCGATAGCTGAAAAGAGATAACTCCCCGGAAGCTTCAGATAATTTTCATTGATTTTATACATGCTCTCTCACGCCTCCATTCCTTTCCTGATTTCCTCCGGATCAAACTCGCCGGTAAATACGACAGAAGCCGGTCCCGTCATATAAACTGCGTTATCTGTCTCATCCCAGAAAATTTCCAGATTGCCGCCGAGAAGCTGAACAGTAACCTCTCTGTCTGCCAGATCGTTCAGAATCGCGGCGACAGCAACAGCACAGGCTCCTGTTCCGCATGCCATTGTCTCTCCCGATCCCCTCTCCCAGACGCGCATTTTTATATGCTTTCTGTCCAGTACTTCTGCAAATTCCGTATTGACTCTGTCCGGAAAGCGGGGATGATTTTCAAAATCCGGACCGATTTTCTCAAGCTCAAGCTCCCCGATACCTTCCATAAAAATCACTGCATGAGGATTTCCCATGGAAATGCAGGTCATCTCATAACTTCTTCCCCCCGCTTCTATCGGCTCTGCTATCAGACTGTCTCCATCTCCCAGAACAGGGATTTCGGAAGGCTTCAGAACAGGTTCGCCCATATTTACGCTTATTTTTTCCGCCTTCCCGTCTCTTACCGTAAGGCGTATCTCCTTCACAGCCCCTCCCGAAAGGATTCTGAGCTCCGTCTTATCCGTCAAGCCCATATCGTAGACGTATTTTGCCACGCAGCGTATCCCGTTACCGCACATTTTCCCGTAAGATCCGTCTGCATTGTACATCTCCATCTCAAAATCGGCGCAGTCGCAGGATTTAATGAGAATCAGCCCGTCTCCCCCGATTCCCTTATGTCTGTCGCTGACAAGCCTCGCTATTTCTTCCGGATGCTCCAGCGGCTCCCGCGTGCAGTCCATGTATACATAATCATTTCCTATTCCATGCATCTTCGTAAATCTGTATTTCATTTTTCTGTTCCTTCCCTGTTTTATCGCACCTCTTTTAAAAACTCATCATGCTAAGCACCATCTGCGCTGTCTCTACCATGTCCGTTCCGCTGTCCATGCTGCATTTCTGTATATAGCGGTGCGCTTCCTCCTCTGTCATATGGTTGCGTTCCATCAGCACGCCTTTCGCTTCCCTGAGAATTTCCTTTTCCTTTTCTGAACGCCTCCTGGGAAGCTTCTTCTGTTTTTTCTTTCGTCTCTGCGCCTCTGCCACCATCATTTCCAGTGTATTCAGAAGCTCATGCGCCTTCAGCGGCATCGAAACACAGACAATTCCCGAACCGCTGCATTCTCTGAAAACACTCCGGGATACCACAAGAAGCATCTCAAAGTGTGACGGAAGGCAGTCTGCCAGCTCCGAATACAGCATATCTGCATACTTGTATCCGCATACCACAATGCCGTCTCCAAGGCTGTCTGCCGCCGCAAGCGCCTGCGCTCCCGTTGTGCAGACTGCCGGAACACAGAAACCGCGGCGCACCAGCAGGTTGCGGATATTTTCTGCATCTTCTATTTTAGGAAACAGGACAATCACATTCGTCACACTCTCACCTCCTCTGGACTCACCCTGAGGCGGATCCTAAAAACGATACAGGTAGCGCTCTGTCTCCCAGGCAGAAACCTGCGCGCAGTATTCTTCCCATTCCTCGCGTTTTGCCTGAATGTAACTCCGGCTGATGCTTTCTCCCAGAACGCCCCTCACAAGGGAATCTGCTTCCATCTCCCGGAGAGCCTCCTCCAGACTGTGCGGAAGCGGCTCTATTCCCAGACGCGCTCTTTCTTTCTCCGTCATCTTTCTTACATCGCAGTCGACAGGCGCCGGAGGCTCAATCTGATTCCTGATTCCGTCGAGGCCTGCCGCAAGACAGACGGCAAGCGCCAGATAGGGATTGCAGGAGGGGTCCGGACTTCGCAGCTCGATCCTCGTATTTTCACCGCGAAGGGCGGGAATCCTTATGAGCTGGCTACGGTTCGCCGCCGACCATGACACATAGGAAGGCGCCGTATTGCCTGCCGCCGTATGAGCCGGAAAGATGCGCTTATAGGAATTGACCAGCGGATTTGTAACCGCGCTGATTCCCTTGGCATGTTTTAAAAGTCCCCCGATAAACCACAGTGCCTCCTTACTCAACCCATTCGGCTCTTCTGCGTCCCGGAAAATATTTCTTCCGTCTCTGGACAGCGACATATTGGTATGCATACTGGATCCGTTCACGCCCGAAAGCGGCTTCGGCATAAAGGTGGCGTGCAGACCAAACCGCCTTGCAATCGTCTTTACCGCCAGTTTAAAGGTCATAATATTATCTGCCGTCTGAAGCGCCTCGTCGTACCGGAAATCTATCTGGTGCTGCGCCGAAGCCACCTCGTGATAGGACGATTCCACTTCAAATCCCATCTCTTCCAGCGTCAGGATAATGTCTCTTCTCGCATTTTCTCCCAGATCAATCGGACTCATATCGCAGAAGCCTGCCCGCTCATGGCTGAAGGTCGTCGGATTACCGTCGTTGTCTGTGTGAAACAGGAAAAATTCGCATTCCGGTCCTACGTCAAACCGATATCCCATCTCCTCCGCTTCTTTCACAGCCCGTTTCAAAATTCCTCTCGGATCGCCTGCATAGGGGCTTCCATCCGGCCGGCAGATGTCGCAGATCAGACGCGCCACCTTTCCCTGCTGCGGTCTCCAGGGAAATACCGCCAGCGTATCCAAATCCGGATGAAGAAACATATCCATATCGTTTTCATGCAGAAAGCCTTCCACACAGGAGCCGTCAAACACATACCCCTGTTCCAGAACACGCTCCAGCTGGCTTGCCGTCACCGCCGCATTTTTCAGATTTCCAAACAGATCGGAAAACTGCAGGCGGATAAACTCTACATCTTCCTCTTCCACCATTCTGAGAATATCTCTCTTTGTATAACGACTCATACCGTCCTCCTTTGCCAGAATGTCTTCGCTGAAAATTTTAAAAAAAGGGCGTTCTTTAGCTCTAAAGAACGCCCTTGTCCTGATATGAAATATAGCAGTTCCTTCTTTTTTTGTCAAGGTAAGACACGCTGTATTGAGTCTG
>CAUWNO010000037.1:0-17569 GCA_963559965.1 uncultured Lachnospiraceae bacterium
AAGCCATTCTTTCGCCTATTAGAAATACCCAACACAGAAAACAGACACCGGAAATGGCAAGAAGATGCGAAATTCCGCTCCTCTGATATAAGCCCTTCAGATCCGGATCTAGGTCTTCGCGGTTTCCCAGAAGCATCGCCGCCAGAACGCCGCCTTCCCTGCTTCCAAGAAGGCGCGTGAGTCTCCTCCCCGTTTCTCTTTGAAGCACATGAAGCGCCTGACTGACTTTTCTGACTCTTCCGTCTGTCAGAACCGCGTCTTCTGCATAGCAGAAATACTCCACGCCCTTTGTCCTGTAATAGAGACAGGCGTCGAACTGCCCCGGATTGCGCGGCTTCTCTGGCTGTTTTAATTGAAAATGGTCTATACGGATGGTATTGCCGATAGAAAAAGAAGTTTCGGCTTTGAATGACACCAGAATGATTCCGGTATCCGATAAATTCGTGCTGCGCAGGAAGACGGTCTTTCCGTCCGGATCTATCCCGCAGATTTCCCCTGTGATAAACTCCGGACTCCTCTCCTCTTCTTCTGCGCAGGGCTTTGGAAACCACAGCCCCGCAGGCAAAAGAAGAAGGAGAAAGACGACCGCCAGCGCAGTCAGACATAAAGGTCTTTTTTTCATTCCTCTATAATATCCAGATTTCTTTCAAAAATAGTATCAAAACGGATACTCTCCCTGTATACGCGTTCCGTCTCGCCGTTGATCAGAATCTGCACCTTGCTGATTCCTGCTATCTCCGTAAGCGAATTGACGATTGCATAAATAGGAACCGCCTCGGTTACATTGTAGCCCTGTCCCAGAAATCCGTCATCAAGATTGACGTAGCATATACCGTCCTTCGTCGAAACGCTGAGTACCTTCGTCTCCGGCGGAATCACCGGATAGGCATCCTCCGTCACAGGACCGCGGATCAGCTGTTCCAGAACAAGCTTTTCTACAGATACGTTACTGCTGTGATGAACTCTCACAACCTCTTTTACAAGACGATCGCCTGCCTGATTGGAAAAATAAAGCTCCAGAATCGTCTCGGTATTCTCGTTGATATCCTCTCCTGTATTCTCTACGAAGCTCTCAGCACTCATCGGTCCGATGGGCGTCTTCTTGGAGTCCAGAAGCGGATTGTTTCCTACCAGAAACGAAACGTACTCCACCTCCGGGATCTGGCAGAGCGTACGGACAACGGCAGAACGGCAGAGAATCTCTCTCTTTCTGCTCATCTGCTGATAAGCCGGATCAAAATAAAGTGTGAGCTGTCCCTGATCCTCCAGCTTATACTCCGTAACAAAAATCTTATCTGTCAGAACTGCTTCCAGTTCCGTATCCTCCTGAATTTCAGAAAGACGCTCCAGAAGCTCTTCAATCAGGGCTTCCGCCGAGCTTCCAACAGGCTCGTACGCGGTCTTTACAACAGCCGTTTCTTCCTTATTCAGATAATAAACCTGATATCCCTCCTGCGTCTCCTCCGGCTCTTCTTTCTGCTTTTTACACCCTGCAAGGCAGAGGGCAGAAAGCAGGAACAGGCAGAGTCCTGTTAGAAAGATATAGTTCCTTTTCTTCATGGTTCTCCTCCCGCTGCCTTACGCAATATAATTCAGAGGAATCCGTACAGAAAAAGTCGTTCCCTCTCCCAGCTGACTCGATACCTTAATCGCGCCCTTATGTACAAGAACCGCGCTCTTGGCAATCGCAAGACCAAGTCCCGTTCCGTCAATCTCACTGGAATGAGACTTATCCACACGATAAAAGCGCTCAAAAATATAATCTATCGATTCCTCCGGAATTCCCTGTCCTGAATCTATAATCTTCACATAGAAAAACTTGTGGTCCGCATCGAGAGATACATGTACCCAGCCGTTTTCTTTATTGTATTTAATCGCATTCTCCACAAGATTCGTAAACGCCAGAGTCAGACGGCCGGCGTCGACCTCTGCTGTAACGGGACGGAAGCTTTCCAGAACCATCTCAATATTTTTTTTCGATGCGATCGGGCGAAGCCGTTTCAGAATCAGCTCCAGAAGATCGTTGATATCCACCGGCTCAATATTCAGACTGGCTGCTTTTTTATCCATCTTCACAAGAGAAAGAAGATCCGTAATAATCTTATTTTCTCTCTCGATCTCTTCCGCAATATCGCCCATAAACTCCTTGTAAAGCTCTACGGGAGCGTCCCCCTGCATCAGGAGCGAATCGGCAAGCACCTTCATCGACGTCATGGGCGTCTTCAGCTCATGGGACACGTTGGATACAAATTCCTGTCTGGATTCGTCAAGCACGCGCATCTGCGTGATAATCTTATTGAATTCCTCCGAAATCTGCGCCGTCTCCGTATAGCCCTTTCCCTTCAGATCTTCCGACGAATGACCTTCTGAAATCTCATGAAGCCCGTGAATGATACGATCCACCGGATGAACCAGCACATGGGAAAGAAAGACTGCAAACGCCGTCACAAGAGTACCGTACACAAGAATAAAGATCCAGGCGTCGCCCGACAGCACCTCCAGGCTATCCCAGATACTGTCTGTCGAGACGCTCACAAGAAGTACGCCCGTAACCTCCGGCGCATCACTCTCCTTAATCGGGATCGTCATCTCGATATACCGCTTATCCGAAACATGATTCGTCGTCTCTCCTTCAAAACAGCGAATCACTTCCTCCGATACTACAAATTTATTCTCTATCAGATTATAAGTATCCTTTACGACACGATAGTCCGCGTCAATCACAACAATACGCCCGTCATAAAGACTGGAAAGCTGCATCAGCTCTCCATTAATCAGCTCCGAGGACGGGTCCTCCAGATACTGATAATTCAGAAGCTGATTTGCCAGAATTCTGCACTGATTCTGCACATCCGTGCCCCTCGCCGCGATTGCCTTCTCCTGGTAATTTCCAAGAATACTGAAGCCCACGAGAATCATCGGAAGCCAGCCTGTCATCAGAATCACAAGCATAATCCGGAATTTAAGACTTTTCAGATATGTAACAATAATTCTATGCCTGGAAATAATAGCCCACTCCCCACTTCGTATGTACGTACTTTGGCTCGCTCGGATTGGTCTCAATCTTTTCACGGAGACGCCGGATATGTACGTCCACAGTTCTTACGTCGCCCGGATACTCATAGCCCCATACCGTATTCAAAAGGCTTTCGCGGCTGTATACCTTTCCGGGATTTAACGCCATCAGCTCCAGAAGATCAAATTCCTTCGCCGTCAGATTAATCTCGCGTCCCGCAATAAAAAGACGGCGGCTATCCAGATCCATCTTCATGTCCGCAGCCTCTACCTGCTTACCCTGTTTTCCCTTCTCCGGCCGTCCTGTCCGTCGCATAATCGCCTTGATTCTCGCCTTAATCTCAAGAATATTAAAGGGCTTTGTAATGTAGTCGTCCGCCCCATACTCCAGACCGAGAATCTTATCCATATCCTCGCCCTTGGCTGTCAGCATAATAATCGGCATATTGGAAAATTCCCGAATCTGCTGGCACACCTGAAATCCATCGAGCTTTGGAAGCATGACGTCGAGAAGCACGATATCGTACTCCCTTGCTCTGGCATATTCCAGCGCCTCTTCTCCGTCGTAGGCGCAGTCTACGTCCATTCCCTCCTGTTCCAGACTGAAACGCAGTCCTTTCACAATCAGTTTTTCATCATCTACAACTAATACTTTTTTTCCCATGCTTCCTGCCTCTGTTATACTGTTATTTGATCTCTGATTTTTGAAAAAACGCCTTCCTTAATCCCCGGAATCTGCATCAGATCCTCGATCCTGCGAAAACTGCCGTGCTCTTTTCTGTAGCTTACGATCTCTCTCGCCTTTCCTTCTCCGATTCCCGGAAGCGTCTGAAGCTCCTGCTCCGACGCCGTATTAAGATTTACCAGCGTATCTTCTTTGTTTGTTCCGGACGAAAGCCCTTCGTCCTGTTCCGGCATCCTGCCTGCCTCTTCCCAGGCCCTTACCTGTTCCTTTGACGGAACCTCGATCTTCTGACCATCCTTAGCATGTTCCGCCAGATTCAGCCACGACGGCGCTGCTTCCTCCGTCATGCCTCCCGCAGCAGTCAGAGCGTCATGAATCCTCGCGTCTTTCGGAAGCTCATAGACTCCCGGCGACGCCACCTCGCCGCAGACATAGACGCAAAGAAGCTCTTCCGCTTCTGCGCTCTGAGATTCTTCCGGAGCCTGAGCTTCCTGCGTCTCTGAGACGCTGACTGGCGCCGTTTCTTCCTCTCTCTCTTCTTCCTCTGCTGCTGTGCTCTGCGCGCTTTCCTCCGAAACCGGCTCCTCCTGCGCGCTGTCGTAAAGCTCTGCTTTCTCCCTGCATCCCGTTCCCCAGATAAGGAAAAAAAGTGCGAACAGAAAGCACAGTTTTCTTCGTCTATACCTCATTTCCCGTCCTTTCCTGCGGACGAAAGCCCCTCCGATACAGACTATCTTCATTGTAGCGGAGTTTTCTGAGGATTACAAGCAGTTTTTCTCCCATTCTTATTTTTCTCTCATTCCCATTTAAAAAGAATGACCCCTCCGACAGCAATCGCCATACCGACAAACTTTCTCCAGGAAAACACCGCCTTTTCCACGCCGAATATGCCGAAAAGCTCTATCAGATACGCCGCAATAAGCTGTGAAATCACAATCAACATCACGGCGCGGGCAGGACCCAGGCTGTCCATGCTCTGAATGACCGTACAGGTGATAAATGCGCCGATCACGCCTCCCAGAAGCATATATTTCGGACTGACCTGAAAGACTGCCAGAAGACTTTCTCTCTCCTTCACCGCCCAGATGGCAAGGCAGGTCAGAAAAGCCGAAAACTGCACCCAGCCTGCCGACGCCCACATACTGCTCGCCTTTGTCACCTCTGTGTTGAAAACTCCCTGAATACTCATCAGCGCGCCTGAAAGAAGCGCAATCAAAACTCCTGTCATAAGATACCTGCCTCCGTTCCTGTTCTTTTCTGCAAACAAACAGCAGCAGTCCAGATCTCGAAACAATCTGTCTGCTGCTATCAGTTTTCCCTTACAGGAAAGGATTATTCTCTTTTCTTCTATTTCAGCTATTTCTTCTATTCCTGTGCCTGAAGCTGTGCCATGATCTGTCCTGACACCTCTTCCACCTCTGCCTGCGCGTCGTTTCCTCTCCAGATATTCGCAAAGGCAATCTCCATCTCAATCCAATAATTGCTCAAATCCGTAAGCTTGGGAACCTCTACGGAATTCTCGTACTGATCCAGCAGGAGCTCCATCTCCGGGTTCTCATACTCCACGCCAAAGCGGACAGGCATTTTATTTGCCATAGAATACAGTTCATCGACCTTTTCATAAGTGAGATAGCGCGCAAACTCCTTGGAAAGCTCCCTTTCCTCCGAGTAAGCGTTTACCACTACGGAGTTCGTCACAGACAGTCCTTTTGTCGTCAGGTTCTCCGTCAGATCCGGAACCTGCCCGATACCGTAGAAATATCCGCCCTGATCTGCCGCCGCCTCGTCAAGCTTCGCAATCGCATCCGTCTTCGCTATCGTATAGACCGTCTTTCCGTCAATAAATTCCTGAAGAACGCTCTCCGTCGTTACCTCGTCCGCGTCAATCGCGAAGAAGGCGTTAAGGCTCTGATAATACTCCAGGCAGGCCGTAATCTCGTCGGCTGTCAGCTGAACCTGTTCCGGATCGTCCCCCATCTCGCCGCCCAGATTTACATAGTCGGCAATAAAGAAAAAGTTGGAAAAGATATCTGCCACATTCCATTTAAAAATATTTTCAATCTTTTCACTTCCCTCGCCGGACTCATAGCTGTCTGCATAGGAAAGGATCTCGTCTATCGTAGCCGGGGCCGCGTCCACATAATTTTTGTTGTACAGAAGAAAGCAGGTCTCAAAATAAAAGGGGTATGCCATCAGCTTTCCCTTACAGGTAGCGGCAGATAAAGCCTTCGCAGGGTACTCGTTCTCCAGCTCTCTTTCCGAAAAGCTGTCGTTTTCCACGGCAATTCCAGCCAGACGCGCTTTCTCAAGAAGCTCGCTGGAGGTGATAAAAAGATCAGGTCCTCCCAGATCGGAAATGCTTGCCGTATTGATATGCTCGATATAATCCACAGCTGTAACAAGCTGAAGCGTAATTTCCACATGGTGCTTCTTTTCAAATTCTGACGCCGCCTTTACAAGATAGGCGTTCAGCTTCTCGTCCGTATACCAGAGAGTCAGCTTCTCCGGTTCCGCGTTCTGTCCCGTCATCGAAGCCTCTTTCAGTTTTTTATGGTACGATACAGCCACCTGTGTCATCTGCGCAAATACAAGCAAAACAATCAATACAGCTCCCAGTCTGCGGTAAAATCTATGTCTCATGCGACGCTAATCCTTTCTCTATACAGGAAGACGCTCTGTACTGTGTCTTCCTGCCGGAAGTTCAGCGCAGCGCCCTCTCAAGCTTTTCTGTCATTTCATCCACATCAGTCTCTGTGATAATAAGCGGCGGCGCAAGACGAAGCACGTTTTTGCCGGCTGTAATCACAATCAGACCCTCTTCCAATGATTTTAACACAATCTCATTCACAGGTCTACCCTCGATTACAAGTCCCTGCAGAAGTCCCATGCCCCTCCGCTCTCTGATGCAGTCAAAGCGTTCCGCGAGAGCGTCAAGCTTCTTTTCCAGATAAACGCCTATTTGCTGCGCATGCTCTGCGATTTTATCCTGTTCATAAATATCCAGCACCTTCGACACCGCCGCACAGACAAAGGGATTACCTCCGTATGTCGTGCCGTGGTCGCCCGGAGCAAGGGATGCTGACGCCGTCTTCTCATTCAGAAGAAAGGCTCCCACGGGAACGCCGCAGCCAAGGGCCTTGGCACAGGTCATAATATCCGGCTCCACTCCATACTTCTGCCATGCAAAGAGAGCGCCGCATCTTCCCATTCCGCACTGAATCTCATCAAGGATCAAAAGAACGTCATGCTCTGTACAAAGCTTTCTTACGCCCTCCAGAAAGTCTGCTTCCGCAGGTACGACACCTCCTTCTCCCTGCACCGTCTCCAGAATCACGGCGCAGGTTCTTTCGTTAAACTGCTCTTTTACGCTCTCCAGATCGTTGTAGTCCGCAAAACGCACGCCTCCCATAAGAGGAAGAAACGGCGTCTGGTACGCTTCGTTCCCCGTAACAGACAGAGCGCCCACGCTGCGCCCGTGAAAAGAGTGACGCATGGCGATCACCTCATGATCTGTGCGTCCGTCCTTAAGCCAGGCATATTTTTTTGCCGCCTTGATTGCGCCCTCTACAGCCTCCGTCCCGCTGTTTGTAAAAAACACACGGCTCATTCCGCTCATTTTCACAAGTTTTTCTGCCGCCTCAGCCGCCGGTTCGTTATAGTAAAGATTGGAGGTGTGCAGAAGCCGATCTATCTGCTCCTTCAGCGCCTCGTCATAGCCCGGATAATGGTAGCCCAGAGCCTGCACAGCGATTCCCGCCGCAAAATCGAGATATCTCTTTCCTTCCGTATCATAGAGGCAGACTCCCTCTCCGTGATCAAGGACTACCGGATAACGGTTATAGGTATGAAGAACCGCTCCTTCCGCCTGCCCGATTATTTTTTCCTTATTCTCCTTCATAATAATTCGTCTCCCCATCGCCGAGAATCGCCGTTCCGATTCCCTTGTTTGTAAATATCTCAAGCAGCAGACAGTGCGCAATTCTGCCGTCCAGAATATGAACTCTGGAAACTCCGTTTTCAATCGCATCGATACAGTTATGAAGCTTGGGAAGCATACCTCCTCCGATATTTCCCGCCTCGATAAGCTTCTTTGCCTCCTCCACAGGAAGCTCGGAAATCAGCGTTTTGGGATCCTGCGGATCCCTTCGCACCCCTTCGATATCTGTCAGAAATGCCAGCTTTTCCGCCTTTACCGCCCGGGCAATCGCACAGGCTGCATCATCCGCGTTAATATTATAAGTATGGAAATCCTTGTCCAGCCCGACAGGACAGACGATGGGCAGAAAATCCTTTTCCAGGAGATCGTAGAGAAGTCTTGGATTTACCTCTGTCACCTCGCCGACAAAACCGATATCTGCTCCGTCTGGATATTTCTTCTGCACCTGAAGGAGACCTCCGTCCTTGCCGCTGATGCTCACAGCCTTCACGCCCAGCTCTTCTACCAGCTGCACAAGGCTCTTTCCCACTTTTCCCAGAACCATTTCCGCGATCTCCATAGTCTCACTGTCTGTCACGCGAAGACCGTTGATAAACTTCGGCTCCATCCCTACCTTGCCGACCCAGCGGCTGATCTCTTTTCCGCCGCCGTGTACGATAATCGGTTTAAAGCCTACCAGCTTTAAAAGCGTGACGTCCTGAATGACGCTGCGTTTCAGCTCCTCGTCCACCATGGCGCTTCCGCCGTATTTTACCACGATAATTTTTCTGTTAAAACGCTGGATGTATGGCAGCGCCTCAATCAGCACCTTTGCCTTTTCCAGATAAGTATTCATCTCTTCTTCTCTGCTCATTTTTTCATTCCTCCCCTTTTCCCCTCCGGGAATTCTCTATGGCTTTCCCACAGAACTTCCGCAAAAACTCTGGTAATAATCCGCAGCGTTACGATCTGTAATCGGCGTTGATCTTCACATAGTCGTACGTCAGATCACAACCCCACGCCGTCGCCTCAAAGCTTCCCATTTTTACATCTGCCGTCACCGTCACCTCCGGCTCTGAAAGAATCGCAGAAGCCTTCTTTTCGTCATAATCTGTTGCGGCTCCGTTTTTAACAATCTGTATTCTGCCTGCGGCGCTTTCAAAAAAGAGATCTACGCATTCCGGATCAAACTCTGCTCCGGAATAACCCATCGCGCAGAGAATTCTTCCCCAGTTGGCGTCGTGTCCGTATACCGCAGCCTTCACAAGACTTGAGGAAACAACCGCCTTGCCAAGCGTCACAGCCTGCTCCTTACTCTCTGCTCCCACAATATGAACCTCCAGAAGAGCCGTAGCTCCTTCCCCGTCTCCTGCCATTTTTCTGGCAAGGAAGGTATTTACCGCATTCAGTGCTTCGGCAAACGCCTTATAATCCTCATTTTCCTCTGTAATCTCCGGATTTCCTGCAAGTCCGTTCGCCAGAACAAGAAGCGTATCATTTGTAGACGTGTCTCCGTCCACAGAAATCATATTGTAGGTATCCTTCACGTCGGCGCTGACGCATTTTTGAAGCATCTCTTTGGAAATAGCGGCATCTGTCGTCACAAAGGCAAGCATGGTACACATATTGGGATGAATCATGCCCGACCCCTTGCTCATTCCGCCTATCGTCACCGTCTTTCCGCCTATCACAGTCTGCACCGCTATCTCTTTATTGACCGTATCGGTGGTCATAATCGCCTTTGAAGCTTCTGTCCCTGCCTGAAGAGACGCTTCCTTCGCATCCTTTAAAAGACCGATTCCTTCTTTCAGTCTGTCCAGCGGAAGCTGCATTCCTATCACGCCCGTGGACGCTACAAGAACAGAGTCTTCCGGTATCTTCAGTGCATCTGCCGCCGCTTTTGCCGTCTCCTGACAGCAGTTCATTCCCTCTTCTCCCGTACATGCATTTGCAATTCCGGAATTCACGACAACAGCATGGATACCGGCGCTTTCTTTCACCAACTTCTGATCCCATTTCACAGGTGCTGCCTTTACAACATTTTTTGTAAAAGTACCTGCCGCCCTGCAGGGCGTCTCGCTGTATATAAGCGCCATATCCGTACGTCCCTGGTATTTGATCCCGGCTGCCGCTGCCGCCGCCTCAAAGCCCTTTGCCGCCGTCACGCCGCCCTCTGTTTTCACATAACCGTTCTTTTCACTCATACTCTCCATCCTCCCGTCTGTCTGTTGAATACAGTAACTTTCCTTTCTCTCATTTATCTGTTAAATGCAGTTATATTTTTCTCGTTCAGGGTAAAATCATAATAGTTCAGATCAAGACGCCTGGTCCAGCCGATGCAGTTCCAGAAAGCATTTCCTATATCATTTTCCGTAAATGCAATCAGAGAAACCTTGCTTATCTCTTCCTCACGGAGCGCATTCATCGCAAAAACCACCATGGATTTTCCGATTCCCTGCATCCGGTAATCCCTGTGAACACAGACATGGTAGAGACAGCCGCGCCGTCCGTCGTGTCCGCAGAGTATGCTGCCCACGATTTTTCCATCCTCCACTGCCACAACGCTCGTCGTCGGATTTCTTTTTAAAAAACGCTCCACACCCTCCCGCGAATCGTCAATACTGCGGATAGCAAACCCTTTTATCGTCATCCAGAGAGCGTGTACGCCCTCGTAATCTTCTGCCGTCATTGTGCGAATCATTCTTTTTCACCTGCCGTTCCTTTTCATTTCTGCGTCTTACGGAAAAACAGGAACAAGCTCCAGCCCTTCGTTTTCTTTCAGACCGAACATCAGATTCATATTCTGAACCGCCTGACCTGCCGCTCCTTTTACAAGATTATCCATCGCTCCCATCATAACGACTCTGCCCGTCCGTACATCGACTTTCACATTCACATCCACATAATTACTTCCTTCTACCCACTTTGTCTGAGGAAAGACGTCCTTTTCCAGCACACGCACAAAGCTCTCCTCTGCGTAATACTTCTCATAAACAGAGCGAAGTTCCTCCTCCGATACTGTTTCCTTCAAAGCCGCGTAAGCTGTAACAAGAATCCCTCTGTTCATGGGAACGAGATGCGGCGTAAAACTGATTGTCACGGGCTCTCCTGCCGCATAGCCCAACTGCTCCTCTATCTCCGGCGTGTGCCTGTGAGACGCCACTGCATAGGCTTTGATATTTTCGTTGACCTCACAGAAAAGATTGTCTGTTTTGGCTCCCCGTCCGGCTCCTGAAGTGCCGGACTTCGCGTCGATAATAAGAGTATTCGGATCGATCAGCCCTTCCTTCACAAGCGGATATACCGACAGAATCGTACAGGTCGGATAACAGCCCGGATTTGCAATCAGACGGGCTTTTTTAATCTCTTCTCTGTTGATCTCGCAAAGTCCGTACACAGCTTCCGGAATAAACTGTGCAGACGGATGCGCAAGCTTATACCACGCCTCATAAACAGCCGTATCTTTGATTCTGAAATCAGCGCTCAGATCGATGACCTTTGCGCGGGAAAGAATCTCTTCGCTGATGAGAGACGAACAGAGTCCCTGCGGCGTCGCAGTAAAAATTACATCCGCCTCTTTGGAAAGCTCCTCCATATTATCGTCCATGCAGTCTGCATCCACGATTTTAAACATATTCTGATAAACCTGTGCGTATTTCTTATCAATATAGCTTCGTGATCCGTACCACACAATCTCTGCATCCTTATGCGCAGTCAGAATCCGCACAAGCTCCGCCCCTGCATATCCTGTTGAACCGATAATTCCTGCTTTTATCATGATTTTCCCTTCCTTTTCCCTGATTTTTTTTCTTTTCCGGAACATTTTCTTCGTCCCTTATTATGGAAATATGAATTATTATTCACTTTTAACGTGTATATTACCACTTTTATTCGTATTATGCAAGAGGAAATTTAATTTATGTATAATTATTCGCAACAGTTCAGCCATACAGTGTACGGGAAGCACAAAACATGCTTGCATGTTTTTGCAAGCGGACATCTGTATGAGCTGAGCGCCTGTTTATGAGTAAAACAGTGGCGCCAGCCACGATAAGCACGCAGTGCGGTTTTACGAATGGCGCGTGCTGAACTGTTACAATTCTTCGCAACAGTTCAGCCATACAAAAAATCAGACAGGAACATACGCTGAAAATTTATTTTCCTGCGTGTTTTCCTGTCTGACTCTTCATAAGACAAAAGCCCGGCGCTTCTATTCCGCAAGCTCAAGGTAGCTGCTGATACAGTAAAGCGTCTGACCATTGTATTCCACTCTTGACCATCCCACATCGGAAATGCCGGTTCGCACAGCTATCTCTCCGTGATGAAGCTCGGCAATCACCTGAGAAGGCTCCTCTACGCTCGGTCTGTTTCTCAGATTTGTCACATCCTTTGCCGTCACCTGTTCCGATACGGAAGTAAACTTTGTCTTAAATTCGCTCTTTTCCTCCCTGGGCGGCGTATAACTCAAATCAGAAGTGAGAAGGCTCGATACACAGTAGAGAACCTGTCCGTCGTACTCGACTCTTGACCACCCGTTATTCCCCTCGCCGGTGCGGAGAGCCGTCTCTCCATTATGGAGACGCGCCGCGATATTCCCGTCGCTTCCCTGATCCATCGTCGTCCGCAGATTTGCCTCGTCCTTTGCCGTCACCTGTTCCGATACCTCGGTGAATTTTACGCCGACCTCCGGATCGGCTGTGACCTCGCCTGCTGTTCCCTCCTTCTTCGGAGCCGCTGTTTCACTGTACTGGATATAAGCCGCGTTTTTGTCCACGCCGCCGCGGATTCCTGAAACGCTTCCCTCATTTGTATACTGCCACATCACATACTCTCCGCTATATTCCGGCTTCTCTTTGTCGGGATACGTTCCGGCTCCGTACTGAGCCACCCAGATCCGATAGCGGTTCTCAAGAATCGAGGTCTGCCACTGGCTGTCTCCTGCCAGCTCATTTCTCGCCGCATAAAACATTCCCGTATAGCCCTGCGCTTCTATCTCGTCCAGAAATGCGCAGGCGATGCGTGTTCTCTCTTCTGCGGTCAGATGATGCTGACGGCTTGATTCTGACTGAAAACCTTCGCAGTTATACGCCACCGGGTATGTAATCGGATAACCTGCAAGAAGCTCCGCTGTAAAACGCGCTTCCTCCCGCGCCTCCTCCTCGGAAACCGCTGTTGAGAAGAAATAGGCTCCGAGCTTCAGCCCCTGATCTCTTGCCTCCTGAAGGTTATATCTGGCGCAGGCGTCTTCCACTATCTCACCTGTGTCGGATCTGCGGACTCCCACGCGGACCATGACAAAATCAAGATCCTCCTGCGCCGCCTTCTCCCAGTCAATATTTCCCTGATATTCCGAGACGTCGATTCCTTCTGTGAGTCCTTCCCTCTCCGTCGGAATCTCCTTCACCGTACTTTCTTCTTCCTTTACCGCCTCTTCTATCTTCCCCTGTACATCTGCCGACTCAAGAAGCTCTGCCATCACAGGCGAAACGCTCCCCTTCTCCTTCGTATCGCCCAAAAGAAGAAACAGAAGAACCCCAAAAAGCAGAAGCACTGCTGCCGCTTCTACTGTAATAAGGATTATCCTTTTTCTTTTCTGCGCCTTCCTTCTGCTCCTTTTTGCCCGAACTCCTTCCTGCTTTCCCTCCACCCTTCTTCTCTCCGACATCACAGATCCTCCTTCTTCTTTTGTCCGCTCTGTTTTTTTCATTATACTGCCGGGATTTTTTTCTGTAAAGACAGATTCACGCAAAACCTGTTCCGCTCAGGATATTCTGCAAATTATTGTATGCTCTGATATTCTTCCAAATTTATACGCTGCCTCTTTATCACATTAATATTTCTCAAGTTCCTTACCTATCCATAATACAGTATCTACTGTGTCAGCAAATGTGATTCCTTCGCTATATGTATTTTCTTCCTTATACTTCTCCCATATACGCCTTAAAAACTGACTTTCCTGCATGTCTTCTATTATCTCTTTATATTCTGTCAGTTCTTCCAAAGAGCCTCTTTTTGTTGCTGTTGCTAAAACAGCCTCTTTTAAAACATTCCAGCGGATTTCATCCTTCTTTATTTTTACCAATACAAACAAATCATAAAAATCTCTGGCTCTTGTGTTACCTATGTTTCTTCTTATAACCGTTTCGTATTTTTCAGCAATAATTGTCTCTAAGGTATAGGCTTTTACCATCACACTCTTATCCTCAAACATAAATTTGTAACCATAATCAATTTGTCTTGGAATAATTTTATCCCCAGTTGTAATGTCTATTTTCATTGGGATTTTCATTTTTCCATACACGGCACAAATAGATACACTAAAATTATTATATTCATCATCTTCTCTTATTGGCTGCATTCCCTGATATTCAAAGCAAATGCTATCTTCCACATCAATAACAAGTATTTCTTTAATTATTTTTTCCATCTCTTCCTCCGTCATGGGAAGACCTTGAATGGTTGTGTCCATATCCATCGTAGTTCTTTCAGCAATACCAATCATAGATGCAATCAGCAAACCACCCTTTAATATAAAATTCTCCTTATATTTTGATACAGATAAACGCTCAACAAGTCTTTCAAACATGAATATTTGCAAAACTTCCTGCGGTTTCAAATTCATTTTCTTTGCTATATTTTTAACAGCGCCCTTTATCTGTTCTGCACTTTTCATTGTAATACCTCCATATATTTTTCTAATTCTTCTGTTATACGAAATGCCTCTCCATACTTCATCAATTTTCGTATGTTCTTTTCCCGACTCTTAAAATAAACATTTAATGCATTACTGTAGAGCTGCATATCCACTTTTTTTCTATCTCTTATCAAGTCACAAATAGTTTTCTCTCTATCATACACACGAATCTGTGCGCCTTGTGGCGATATAATTTCTACGATGCCAATATCATATAAGTCCTTCGGCAAATAATGATATTTTACTTTCGTATTAATCTTTAACCTGGATGTATTGTATCCTCTCGGCACTGTGCAACTTAGCACATTGGGCACTCTATCAGAAAGATTCCAAAAATATGCAGATGTTCCGTAAGAGAAAATTCCCTTCGGACATCTTTGCTGGAACTCATAATACTCATCTACATCTTCCCCGCTAAGAGAATAAAGGCCATGTCCTAATCTCTCAACCAGACCGGCCTCCAACATTTCTCGAATTTTTTCTTTTCTAATGCCGGCTTCTATAACCATTTGCGTTTTAAAAATATTATTATTTTTTCTTGCTATCTCTTCAATCTTTTCATAATCGGTCATACCATCACCTCTGTCGCGTACTATCTGACTTCAATTTTATCATTTTGAAGTCAATAAGTACATATCCAATTGTTAGTATTCCCTAAAAGTTTTTGATTATTTATGATAACAATAAGACGCCCGAACCCATCGAACATTTTATTCTTATCATAAATTCGCTTTCTGTCAGCCTTCTTACAGGATCGTTATCCAATTCCGGTATCTGACGCAGCTCTGCTTTTTCATTATACCGTCGACATATTTCTGTAAAGACAGATCCACTAAAAAACGTCCACTGGACGTTTTTGTCGTATGCCTGGCAACGCAAAAGCAGCCACATCTTCTTTCTTACAGATATGGCTGCTTTCTCCGAAATTCAGGAAATCATTTTTCCTTATTTACCATATTTTTTTCTTCTGTAAATTACTGTCCCTGCAAGACCTGCACTGCTCAGTAGCAGTAAGGACATAAACAGACCTATATCGGATGCGTCGCCTGTCTGCGGAGACGCAGTACCTGAAAGGGTAATCGTTTCTACTGCTTTATAGCCGCAGACAGTACAGGTTCTCTCCCGGCTTCCCACTCTGACAGCTGTCGGCGCCTTTGTAATCTTCCATTTCCCAAAGGTATGCGCTGCTATATCTGTCTTAGCTCCACATCGACACTCATGCCAGTGATTTTCCGCATCAGCTTTCCATTCCGTTCCAAACCCATGTGAATGGGAATGTGAGCTTCCGCCTCCTGTCGCAGGAATCTCCACAGCTGCTTTCTTATAACCACAGACACTGCATTCTTCATGTCTGGAGCCTGCCTCCGAGGATGAAGCCTCTTTATCTGTAATCCACTTAAAGCTGTGGGCTGCCATGTCCGTCTTCTCCCCGCATACGGAACATGCATGCCAGTGGTTTGTTCCGTCAGACTTCCATTCTGCCGCATACTCATGCTGTGTAACAGTACATACGACTGCACTGCTCGCAGCCGAGGTGCTTGTCAGTTTTCCTTTCACAGCTTTAACCTGTACGGTATAGCTTCCCGGAGCATCGGTAACTAAAGTATCTTTTACCTCTCCCGCTATCTTCTGTCCGTCTCTGTACCATTCATACTGATAGGTTACCAACTTCTGAAGCGGATGCTCTGCCTTCGCCGTAAGCGTAAAGCTTCCCTTCACATGTACGGAAGTCTTATCTGCCGTCAGTGTAACCTTCGGCGCTTCCGGTCCCCAGACAGCCAGCAGCGTCATAGTTCCATCCGGCACGGTATCCTTTGCAAAGTCCCAAAGCTCGGACTGTCCATATCCTACCCAGCCTGCCAGCGTATATCCCTCTTCCGGACGCACAACGCCTTCCTGCCCGTTTTCCAGAGGAGCCAGCGACGAATCAATCAGGCTGCCGGGACGCAGATAATACTTTTTGTAGGTATGATTATTATCGGATGTTTTAAACAATACGCTTACCAGTTCCAGCCACTTCAGCTCTGTTCCATCAGCCGCCAGCATCTTTTTTTGTCTTTACTTGAAAACAACGCCTCAGCCTCAGCCGCTGTCATGGTATTCGGAAATCTTGCTGCTGTAACTCCTTCTGTTCCGCAATTTACCCACACTTCAATCGGACCTTCATGTGCAAAGCCTTCCTCCACCTGAATCACAGGTCCTGCCGTTTCTTCATCCCACAGGGCAATATCTCCGTCAATCACAGGATTTCCGCCAAGCGTCAGCTCCGGGAAATGAGATCTTTCTTCTGTATGATTCAGAGAAATGGCGGCTCCTACGCCCGGATCCTCCGCCTGATCGTTTGTAACGATATTGTCAGAGATAATACCGCCTCTGACAATGACTTTCGTTACCGTATCCGTATCATTATTCCCCCATGCACAGATACCTGCTCCATCCTGCAGCCAGTGATAAGACGGATCGTCCGGATCGGTAAGCAGTCTCAGGCTGTTCTCCCGGATCTCGCCGCCTGTCATGGTAAGAACTGCTTCGCCGTTCATTCCTTCAATATAAACTCCGCCGCCACAGTTTGCGCTGTTTTTGAGGATTTTGGTACCGCTTAAATTTACCGTGCCTTTTCCCAGGTAGCAGACGCCGCCTCCGGCTCTCTCAGAACTGTTGCCGCTGATTTCTCCGCCTGTCAGATTCAGAGTTCCGCCATACATCAGAATACCGCCTCCATCATACTTGGAAGCATTTCCTGTAATGATTCCGCCCGACATATTCACTTCCGACTGATCATCACCACGAACTGCCGCAAACGCATTGTTCTTCAACACGGATCCGTCTTCGATATTCAGCGTTGCGCCATCATGCACATAAACGAGAGGAGACAAAGCGGACCCTGATACTTCGTCTCTGTTTCCGTCAATCGTCACATTTTTCAGCGTCAGCGTATAAGAACCGCTCACATACAGCATATTTCCTGTACAGCCGAATCCTCGCTTAATAGTCACCTTATCCAGAGCCATATCCTCTTTTATCTCAAGCTGACCCTGTACAATAACCGTGCCGCCCTCTTCTACAAGCTCCAGAGCCTTTTTCAGCGTCTTCACCGCTTTTCCGGACTCCGCTCCGCTGTTGGTGTCTGCCGCTCCACTGCCGCCTGCATACACTGTCTTCAGCTTCGTTACGATAAAGCTTCCATCCGCTCCCTGTTCAACAGTCATGCCCTGGGGAACATAATCCTTCACATTATGGCTGAAGCTTCCGCCTGTCA